>CAYGUY010000011.1:25845-65768 GCA_964353165.1 uncultured Maribacter sp. | reverse complement strand
TCTACCGTATCCAATGAGATTACGGAAGACCCTATAATGCCTTTGAGCTTATCTGTAGACAGAACATCGGCCTTTATAAACTGTACGGGCGATAGCACCGCGAGTATCGTAGCTACGGCGGATGGTGGCTTGGGTAATTATCAATACGCATTATACACAGATAGTTCTTTGAATTTGGCATCGAGAATTGCAGGGCCACAATCACAAGGAGTTTTTAACGGATTACCCGCCGGGACCTATTATGTTGAAGTCACGAGTGAAGATTGTACTGTAACTCCGGAAGAAGTGGTGATTACAGACCCAATTCCTTTAAGCTATACGGAAGATATTGTTAACGTCTCATGCTTTGGCGAGAATGATGCTAGCATTACCGTAACATTAAGCGGTGGTGCCGGAGGATATCAATATGCAATATCACCAAACTTGAATCAGTTTGACGATATAAATACCTTCACGGATTTGAGCCCGGGAGATTACACGATTATTGCACAGGATGCGAATGGTTGTTTTGAGCAATTGGAATATACGATAATCGAACCTACTTTGCTCGAAGTTATAGCGACTCCTACTCCCGAAGTATGTGTAGGAAGTGAGGATGGAACCATTACCTTGGAATTAACAGGAGGGACTGCGCCGTATAGGTCAAGCTTAAATTCTAATTCAGCCGCTGATTTTGTACAAGACCGACTAGAATTTACAGGGCTGGCAAGTGGAAATTATTTAGTATTCGTAAGAGACGCTAACGATTGTGAGGTCAATGTAGTCATAGATATAAATCCAGGAGTAAACCTGAATGCAACGGTTACTCCAATATATGAATGTGATGGAGATACGCCAACCAACTATTTAAATATTACTTTGGAAGATCAGACCGTGCTAGGAGAGGTTTTATATGCTTTGGATTCTACCGACCCAAGTGCTATGCAACTGACCCCGGACTTTAGAAATACCGCCCCAGGAACTCATTTTATCGCAGTGTCACACGCTAATGGGTGTGTTCAGACCTTTGATTTTGAAATAGAGGCTTTTGAGCCTTTAGCGATTAGTTTGGAACAAAGCGGCATCAATCAGATTACGGCAACCACCATCGGTGGTAATCCAGAGTACACCTATTACTTAGGAGATAGGGAAATGGGAGAGCAAAACGTTTTCACTATTTATAGAACTGACACCTATGTAGTTACCGTAGTGGATCAAAATGGTTGCGAAGTACAGGCGAGCCTGTTTATGGAGTTTATTGACGTAGAATTCCCTAACTTTTTTACGCCAGATGGTGATGGTCAAAATGATTTTTGGATACCTAGAAACATGGAAACCTTTCCAGAAATACTAATCATAATATTTGATCGTTATGGTAGGGAGGTATACCGAATGGGTATCAATGATCCAGGTTGGGACGGTTTGTACAATCAAAACGAATTACCCACCGGTGATTACTGGTACGCAGTAAGACTCAACGGAGAAGAAGACAATAGAGAATTAATAGGACATTTCACTTTATATAGATGATGCTTAACCAAAAGAATATGCGTAAACAAATATTGGTGCTTGCTCTCTTTGTAGGAGCTTTTGCGCTAAGAGGTCAGGAACTTACTATTCCCCAGTTATCACAATATCTGGCAGACAACCCCTTTGTAATGTCCCCTACGTATGCAGGTATTGGAGACCATGTAAAAATCAGGGTAAACGGTCTTACACAATGGGTTGGTGTTAAGGATGCTCCGGATACCCAGTCTTTGGCAGCGGACATGAGGGTAGGTGAAAAATCTGGTGTCGGTGCATTGCTCTATAACGATAGTAATGGACAGACCAAACAACGTGGAGCTCGAATTTCTTTTGCGCACCATTTAACTTTAGATCGTTATGACGACGAATTCTTATCTTTCGGTATCTCCTATAACTTCAACCAGTTTAGAATAGATATAGAAAATTTTGATGCTTTGGACCCTAGTGTAACGGACGACAGGGCCACTACCAATCATAACTTTGACGTTGGACTTTTATATCGATATGATAAGTTTTATATAAGTGCGAATGCATCTAACCTTTTAGAGAAGGACCTTACGGCGTTCAATCCTATTTTTGAGCCTAATACGCTTCGTAATTATTATTTGTATACAGGGTACAGATATAGCAAAAGCAAAAACAGCAACCTTGAGATAGAGCCATCCATTTTCTTTCAATTATTTGAAAGTGATGGTAGATCGGTAACGGATTTAAACGTAAAGTTCCGTTGGTACGATTTTGAGGATTACTACTATGCTGGTGTTACGTATCGTTTCTTGAACGATCAAATTGGAGATCCTTTATACATTGCCCCGATTGTAGGCCTTAAAAAGAATAACTTTTACTTCGGTTATTCCTATCAGGTTATACTAAATGAAATTTTAGGGTATAGTAGCGGAACACATGTTGTGACTTTAGGTGTGGATCTATTCCAAGGCATAAGTAATTGTAGGTGTACCTACTAGATTTTAGTTTCTTTACAGTAGTTTTGCCAAAACTATAATCTATTCATGGGAACTGTACGAGTTGAAAACATAAGGGTTTACGCCCACCATGGTTGTCTTTCGGAAGAAACTATCATAGGGAGCGATTATCTAGTAAATGTTTTAGTAAAGACAAACCTTTCCAAAGCTTCAAAAACAGATGATTTAGCCGATACTGTAGATTATGTTCACGTTAATAAAATAGTGGAGCAAGAGATGTCCGTACCCTCAAAACTCCTAGAACACGTAGCTAAAAGGATAAGTGATAGAATATTTTCTGAAATACCTATGGCAAAAAAATCAACGATAGGGGTATCTAAAATCAACCCGCCGATCAATGGGGATGTTGAAAAAGTTACTATTGTACTGAAATCCAAAAGATGATGATTGTATCCTTTTGAAAGATTGAAATAAGGTGCTACCTTTGCACTCAATTTGGCATCGTGGCCGAGTGGCTAGGCGCAGCTCTGCAAAAGCTTGTACAGCGGTTCGAATCCGCTCGATGCCTCCAAAACCCTCCCTTTCGGAGGGTTTTTTGTTTTTGGAAAGTTGTACAGCTGCCCCTAAAGTCTCGAGGTTCTTGATGCCTCCAAGACCTTGGTTTTTGGAGGTGTTTTATTTAGTGATATTCTATGTGATAAATATTACTACTAGGTTTTAACTGGCATAAAGATTATTTCAGAAACCTAGTTGGACGAATATAGGGTTAACCGGAGTTTGGTAGCTATACCCCTTTACTACAGCTGCAAAAGAAAAACCAGAAAAATAGTAGGAATAAAATAGACGGCTATAGTTCTTGCACCTTCGTAATCTTTGGCAATCCGTTGACCCGATAATAACATTAGTAAGGCAACGCACGATAGTATAGCACCATAAAAAGCTAAATCAGTACCTCCCGATAGTATTATTTGGAAGCCTCCGATTAGACAAAGCACTCCTGCAACAACCTCTGTTAAAAGAACAGTTCCTAAAAGAAAAGGCACCATGTTCTTAAAAGGTGTTTCGGAAAAGTGGCTCTTTAGCCAACCAAGATTTCCTTTCCAGTCCGTTATCTTGTCCACTCCGCTTTGTAAAAAGGTAATCACAAGAAATATCAGCAGTAAAATTTCGGTTGCATTGGTTAGTAGTGTTTCCATGTTTAAATGTAGTGTTTTGAATATAGAATGACTTTATACTAGGTTTTTGGAAGGAGGGAGCTGGGCTTTTTATGCAGCAGCCTTGTTAATTTAATTGACAAATCCGTAAAGATAATTTTGGCATTACCATTTCTTTCTACATGATATATGGCAGTTTCCAAAGCTTCAACAATAGGTAGAATATTATTTTCATGCACAAAGGGAGCAAATTTTTTTAATTCAAAACCGTCCATATGTATTTTCATGTAGGCAAGTGTTACAGCTCCGTAATTTAATAATAAAGCCTGGCGTATCACCATAATACAATACTGCAGGAATTTTTTTTGCGTTTCCCTTCCCGTTTTCGCTAGCTCTTCGCTCCAAAGAATAAGTTCATGTATGGCCGCCTTGTTGCCTTTTGCTTTAAATGCGCTTCGCACCCATTGCACAAACCATTTTTCAAAGACTAGGTCTTCTGAGTCGTTGTGAAAAAGGTCCAAAGCCTTGTTGAAATTACCATTTGCCTCATTGGCAACCCGCATGGCTTCCTCGTTTGTCGCTCCTTTGTCTACTAAGCCAGTTACTATTGCTTCTTCCGCTAATGGGGGAAAATGTAAAATTTGACAGCGAGATTTTATAGTTTGTATAATTTGTTCTTCATTCTGGCATAGCAGCAGGAAAATAGTTTTGTCAGGGGGCTCCTCAATAAGCTTCAGGAGTTTGTTAGACGCTTGGATATTCATTCGTTCCGCCATCCAGATGACCATCACTTTGTAACCGCCTTCATATGATTTTAAAGAGAGCTTCCTTAAGATGTTCTGCGCTTCATCTACTCCTATCTGTCCTTGTTTTTTTTCAATTTCTATTAGCCTATACCAATCAAATAGATTCCCGTAAGGTTGATCGGACATAAAACTTCGCCATTCCTGAATATAATGATCACTTATGGCATGTGATTTTGCCTTGTCCGAGTTTGCAACAGGAAACGCAAAATGCACGTCTGGGTGCGAAAAGGAGTTGAACTTTAGATTGCAAGCTATTTCCCCTCCTTCGTTTTCGCGATTGGTATTGTTACAAATCACATATTGGGCATAGGCCAAAGCCATAGGCAACAGACCCGAACCTTCTGGGCCAACAAATAATTGGGCATGGGGTATCCTGCCCGAATCGGCACTAGCTGTCAAATGGTTCTTAATATGGGAAAGCCCTAGAATATCCTTAAAAAACATAATTTCAAATATAGGCGTTTTTAATGCAGGGAAGAATAAAGGACTCGTCTATAAATTTACATCAATAGAGTTTTATACCCACTCTATTAATCTTTACATTTGTGGTTTATTTAAATGTAAAATCTCATGAAAGTACTGGACGACTATAATTTTGAAAACAAAAAGGCCTTAATAAGGGTAGACTTTAATGTTCCCTTAAACGATGATTTTGAGGTTACCGATATCAATCGTATCGAAGCAGCTAAACCAACTATCATAAAGGTGTTGGAAGACGGTGGCAGTGCAGTTCTTATGAGTCATTTAGGAAGGCCAAAGGGTGAAAGAAATCCAGATTTATCCTTGAAACATATATGTGAGGCCGTTTCCGATGTAATCGGTGTTACCGTAAAATTCGTTGATGATTGTGTTGGTGAGATTGCCGAAAGGGCGGTTGCAGAACTTCAAAATGGAGAAGTATTGTTGTTAGAGAACCTAAGGTTTCATGCAGAAGAGGAAAAAGGGGACGAAGCCTTCGCGGAACAATTATCAAAATTAGGAGATATATATGTAAATGATGCTTTTGGTACCGCACACCGCGCGCATGCTTCTACTACGATAATTGCAAAATACTTCACAAATGCTAAGTGTTTTGGATATTTATTAGCGAAGGAAATCAAGGCTATAGAAAAGGTAATGCGCACAGGAGAAAAGCCTGTTTTGGCCATATTGGGGGGCGCTAAAGTTTCTTCAAAAATTACAATTATTGAAAATATTTTGGATAAGGTAGATGATTTAATAATCGGAGGTGGAATGACCTATACCTTTGTTAAGGCTCAGGGAGGTCAGGTTGGAGATTCTATTTGCGAGGATGATAAAATGGATTTGGCCTTGGAGATTATAAAACAGGCCAAGGAAAAAGGGGTAAACATTCATATTCCTGTTGATGTTATTGCAGCGGATGATTTTAGCAATACGGCCAACACTAAAATCGTCGATGTTGATAAAATTGAAAACGGATGGCAAGGACTTGATGCCGGACCTAAAACCTTAGAGAACTTTAAAAATGTTATTCTTGGTGCCAAAACTATACTTTGGAACGGCCCTGTAGGTGTCTTTGAAATGGAAAGTTTCGCTAAAGGCACTATTGCCGTAGGGAATTTTATAGATGAGGCAACACAAAACGGAGCTTTTTCTCTAGTTGGCGGGGGAGATTCCGTAGCAGCAGTGAAACAATTTGGTTTTGAAAATAAAGTAAGCTATGTCTCTACGGGAGGGGGCGCCATGTTAGAAAGCTTAGAAGGCAAAACGTTGCCGGGTATCGCAGCAATATTAGCATAGTAGGGACGTTATCGATAAACGGGGCTTACTGAATTTTGCACATTTTAAGGAATAATATTTTATTCTATCGATAAAATGTCCGATTTTCGTTAGTCCCCGCTTTTAAATTTTCGTCAGCTATGTGCAATCCAAAATCAATAAAACTAGTTTTAGTAGGATTATTATCTGTAATCCTAGGTATCCAAGCCCAACAACAAGATGTTGTTCCTATAAATTCGAATACTAGAGCCATATCCGAAACGGCAACTGATAGCCTTGTACAAGAGTTGGTGTCCGAGCATTTAGAAAAGCCTGGTGGGACTGTATTTCCAGATGCCACATTATCTCTTTTTAAGACAAAGGACTCCTCAAAATTTGATTTAAAAGATCATAAAGCTGCCGCAGTTTTTGATAGTTTGTGGATGAAAGAGCTAATGCAGAATGCTTCTCTTTTTGATGAAATGTATGAAGAAGTCATCAACCTTGATACGATTGCAATCACCGAAATAGACCTAAATACGGACACACTTAAACTCCGTTTAGAAAGGTTAAATAGAAAAACACCCTTTAATGTTGCTTATAACCCATCATTGGAAAGCGTTATTAAAACTTTTTTGACAAGAAGGCGCGATTTAATGGAACGCATGATGACAACAAGTCAATTTTATTTTCCACTTTTTGAACAGGAACTGGACAATCATGATATCCCTTTAGAAATGAAGTACTTGGCTATCGTAGAGTCCGCACTAAACCCTAAAGCACGGTCAAGGGTAGGTGCGACTGGTTTGTGGCAATTTATGTATGGTACCGGTCGCGAAATGAAATTGAAGATAGATAGTTATGTAGATGAGCGTAGTGACCCAATAAAATCTACTGAAGCTGCCTGTAAATATTTAAATAGGCTTTATAGTATTTATGAGGACTGGGATTTGGCATTGGCAGCTTATAACTCTGGCCCTGGCAATGTTAATAAGGCTATACGAAGATCTGGAGGATATCGGAATTACTGGAACCTTAGAAGCTATTTACCAAGGGAAACCGCAGGATATGTGCCGGCATTTTTAGCAACCATGTATATTTTTGAATACGCGGAAGAACATGGTTTACGAGCGAAAAAAGCAGAGCGAAATTATTTTGAGACAGACACCGTACACGTTAAAGGCCTAATCACCTTTGATCAAATATCCAAACTGATAGGTATAGCTAAAGAGGAGGTTGCGCTTTTAAATCCATCTTATAAGTTGGATGCCATACCTTATATTGAAGGTCAAACCAATGCCTTGCGCTTGCCTTGGGATGTGATAGGCAAATTTGTAGCAAATGAAGATGCTATTTATGCCCATGTAGAGCAGCAGTTAAAAAGCAAGGAAAGCCCTTTGCCGCAACTTGTGCAACAAGCGGAGGAAAACAGGATACGTTATAAAGTTCGTAGTGGCGATTTTTTAGGTAAAATCGCAGAGCGATACGGCGTTGGGGTGAGCCAATTAAAACAATGGAACGGTCTTAGAAGTAACAATCTCCGTATTGGCCAGCGTTTGACCATTTACCCCAAAAGAAATGCTACAAGTGCGGTACAACCAAAAAGTACGCCCAATAGTAATGCCGTTGCCAGTAATAGTAAGGTGCATGAGGTGCAGAGCGGAGACTCGTTATGGACAATTTCTAGAAAATATCCTGGAATTAGTATAGAAAATTTACGAAAATGGAACGGTATTAGTGGTAGCAATCTAAAACCAGGCACAAAACTAAAATTGTGCGATTGTTCATCTTAAACCAGAAACCTGAAAATGAAGAATTTATTTGTACTAAGTTTAGTCTTAACCATCATCCTAACTTCATGTAAAGAAGAAAAAAAACAGGACTATTTACCCAATTCCATTGGGGCTTACAACACGCTTACCATCGTCATAAATAATGAATTATGGAAGAGCGAAGTAGGGGATAGAATCCGTGAAAATTTTGCCGCACCTGCCTTAGGCCTTACTTGGGACGAGGCTCTTTTCAGCATCACGCAGGTTCCTCCACAAGTGTTTACGGGAGCCGTTAGAAATACCAGAAACGTACTTTACGTAATGGAAGATTCTTTGGATATAGCACATATGAAAACTAATATGTATGCAAAACCGCAAAAAGTGGGAGTTTTAAAGGGGCGTAGCAAAGCCGAGATTATCGAAAACCTGAACGAAAAAGCCTCAGAATTTATTGAGGTATTTAAGAAACAGGAAATAGAGGAGGCCCAAAGACGATTTTTAACCTCCCTAAATAAAGAGAAGGCGCTAGAGAAACATCTGGGTATTACCTTGAACGTTCCATCAATTTATAAGGTAGGAAGGGAAGAGGAAAATTTTGTTTGGATAGACAGGCAAATACAAAAAGGAACTATGAATATTATTGCATATAGTGTGCCTTATAATACGTTTGACAACGATAGTACCTTTGTTCAGGATATCATAAAGATGCGGGATTCTATTGGTAAATTATTCGTTCCAGGAGAACCTATCCCCGGAAAGGAAAATTATATGATTACCGAAAAAGCTTTTTCGCCATATGTTTTTCCTGCCGAGGTTTCTGGTAGAAAAGCCGCTGAGGTTAGGGGTATTTGGGAAATGTCCGGATATCCCATGGCAGGGCCTTTTGTGACCTATATAATCAATGACGAGCCTAACAATAGAAAATTAATCCTCGAAGGATTTACTTTTGCTCCCGCAACGGAGAAAAGAGACTATATGTTTGAATTGGAGGCTATACTTAAAACCCTAAAATTTAATACCCCTTAAATTGTACAGCAAATCATATAAAAAAGCTCTAGGGAATACCTAGAGCTTTTTTATTTGCGATATTGTTTAAAGATTACCAAAGGCAAATCCTGTAGACAGCCTAAAAATGAAGGCATAAATAGTAATTGCGATTAAGGTGAAGCATATAAAGGCCCAAATCTTAAAGTAGTTCTTTAAAATTATGTTTTTCCAGTTTCTAAACGCTTCAATATAAATTTCTCTTATAAGTAGAATTTTTTCCATAGATTAAAGGTTTTACGTTCTTAAAACCAAATATCAATTTATTTATTGAAGGTTATGAATAGATTAGATTAAACCCCTATTTTTTCTTCAAACGGTGCGGCTTATTTTGAAAAACCTATGAACTGCTGTTTTATTCGACGAAATAAAGGTGCGTTATGAAATCCTTTGTTTAGCAGGGGAAAATGTGCGTAACTCAAATATTGTATTAGCGGTTTTGAACTATCAATTGTATGATAACACAATGTTGTTTGTCTAGGTATAAAAATAAAAAACCGTCCATGAATCCATGGACGGTTTTAAATAAACAGGTATAGTATACTTTACATGTTTACGATAATAAACTCCGATCTACGGTTTAGATAGTGTTTTTCTTCGGGGCATGGAACCCTACCGTTACACTCGTTCAGTAATTGTTGTTCGCCATATCCTATTGCACTTTCTATGCGGTTTGGATCAATACCTTGAGAAATGATATAATCTCTGGTAGATTTTGCTCTTTTGTCCGAAAGGTAGTCGTTGTAGACTGCGCTACCTCGAGAATCTGTATGGGATTCTATTTTTATTACCATATCTGGGTACTCGGTCATGACTTCTACCAGCTTGTCCAGTTCCTTACTTGCATCCTCCCTTATATATGATTTGTCGAAATCAAAATGAATCATTTCGGTCTTTAACTTTCGGATACCATCTTCTACAGCAATCATTTCCTTAAGCTTTTTCATTGCAATGGTTACGTTTATGGTATCATTTTCCAATGTGGTAACAGATTGCTCGTTCACAAAATATGTTTCTTTGTTGGTTTTTAGGATGTATTTGGTATCGGCATCTAAGTCTTCAAATATAAAACTACCATCCTCACCTGTTTCTATTTCTTTTAGTTTTACATTATTTTCATCAAGAAGCTGGACTAATGCCTTGGGCATAACATCTCCTGTTACCAGTTCTGTTACCACACCAGCTATAGCGTTCACATTTGTCGGAACTTCTTCTATTGTAAGGTGTTTAAAGGAATACAAATCATCAAAACCTTTACCCCCGTCACGATTAGATGCAAAAAAACCTGATTTAGTTTCTTCGTTTATGATATATGAGAAATCATCTTTATTGCTGTTAATGGGTTTTCCAAGATTTTTTACGTCAGAAAACCCGTTTTCTTCATCATACGTAGCTTCATAAACATCTAAACCCCCTAATCCTGTGTGGCCATTAGAGGAAAAGTATAGTTTGTCGCCATTTATAAACGGAAACATTTCTTTTTGTTCTGTATTTATTTCTGGACCAAGATTTTTAGGTGAAGAAAAGTTTCCATCTTCCAAAACATCAACCACGAAAATATCGGAATCTCCCATGCTACCTGGCATATCAGAAACAAAGTAAAGCTTTTTGCCGTCCTTACTAAGGGCAGGATGGCCAGTAGAATAAGAGTCGCTGTTAAAAGGAAGCTCTGTAGCTTCGGTCCATTCCCCATCTACCTTTTGAGACCTGTAAATTTTTAAGTGGTTAACACCCTTACTATCCCGCCTAAGTTTTTTTCCGTAATTATTTCTAGTGAAATACATGGTCTCATTGTCAGGAGAAAAGGTGACGCCAGCTTCGTGATATTTAGTGTTTAGTTTTTTAGAGAACTTTACAGCATCTTTAATATCGGACGATTCTTCGTTAAGCTGTCCAACGTAAAGATCTAAATAAGGTTGATTGTCCCACTTGTATCTTCTTGTGCTTAAAAACGATGAATCATTTGCCGAAGCAAATACGATATCATTTTCGTTATGGAACATAGGTGCAAAATCGGAATATTCGGAATTGATACTTAGATTTTGAATTTCAAACTTTTTAGCACTGTTCAATATTTCATCAAGAACAACTTCATTTTTTGGAGCCAAGGAAGAAATCTCATTTTCATCTTCCATCTTCTTACTATATAAGCGCATAAGTTTCTTTGACCTTGCATATTTACCATTTCCTTTGAGTGAATGGGCATATTTAAAAACATTATCTGCCGACATTTCTTCCTCGTATTTTTCAAACAAAATGGTATACCATTTATAGGCTTGCTCCATATTGGTATTAAAGTAGTGTGCATCGCCAGCTTTCTCCAACACTTCAAAAGAGTAATTACTCTTGTCCTGTAGTGCTTGTTCGTATAGTTCGGAAGCCTCTGCATACCACATTTTGTTAAAAAACTCGTCTGCTTTTTGAATAAGCTTTGTAGCTTGACCCGATTTTAAAAGGGCCCCAGTCTTTTTTTGGAAAGGCACTTCCCAATTCGCCTCGCTTCTATTTTGCGAGTCATTTTTGACAGTAAGGCTATTTGCTGTAGGTATGTTATCTTCTGCAGCAAGGCTATTTGTAACTTGAAGAATCCAAACATCGTCGTTGAATTTATTATCGAACTTGGATTCGTATTTATCTATAGCGACCCCCCAATCGTTATATCGCTCTACGTATAGATAATATAAATTGTTTTCAGGGTTTTTAAAATATCCTGAATCAAATCCTTTTTTAGTAAGTTTATTAACTTGCTTATCCAATTTTTTCGATTTGCTAAAAACACCTGAGATCAAGTAATAACCATTTGTAACGTCCGGCACATTCTCAAAGCTTCGTTGCGCAATCCCTTTCTCCAGAGCCGCAACAATAAAAGCATCTTGATTGCTAGACGCTGTACTCAAGGTCTGATTATACGTGGTGTTATCTGCAATAGGATTTTGGCTTGTTGTATTTGGTTGTTGAAAGCTTTGTGCAGCTGCAACAAAGCAAAAAACAAATAAAAAAGCGCTAAAAATTTTCTTCATGATAAAAGCTTGCGTTTAAAAATTCACATCAACGGGTTTGGTGATTGGACAATATCTAATCAATTCAATGTACTGTTAATGCTTCCAGTTCCCGAAATTAATGGTAAAGCGCGAGTCTGATTATATTTTGTTGTGAAAGCCATATATTTTGTAGTGTACTATGATAAAAATGATTTATGGGGATTGGAAGTTGATAAGAAAGGGCTTTAAAAAAGCTGTAATTAAAAGAAATGCAATAAACATACTATTCGGTATTAAAAAATATAATCCGTTATATAAGGTCCTTTTCCCGAATGATTAAATGATAACGGATGTCCAATAGAGGTTGTAGAATTTGGTCTATGTCGTAACACTTGGAACTATAAAGACCCACTATTATAGGTTTATGTTGACAAGGAAGCTTTTTTATACTAGGCAAACATAAGAGTTGAAATGGAATAGAAAGTCTTTAAAACAATAAAAGCCACAATTTTTAATTGTGGCTTTTATTTTGTAAAATTTAATTTATTCCTTTTTGGCTTCATCTATTTGGTCATCCTCTTTAGAAGCATCTTTAAACTCTTTGATACCACTTCCAAGGCCGCGCATTAGTTCGGGAATTTTCTTTCCTCCAAAAAGTAAAAGCACAACCAACACTACGATGCCGATTTGCCAAGGACCAATAGCCAATATTATATTCGAAAATGTCATATCAATATCTTTTAGTAAGATAACGAAGATATGAAAAACTAGCTTATTTTACTAGAACATTAACGTATCAGAATACAAATGACCAACAAAAAGATCAAATAGATGCTTATTGGTAACCTAACAGGTGGATAGTACATTCCTAAAAGTTTATATTTATTAAACGAATAGCGCATATTTTGTTTTGTAAGTTTATCTTTGTTAGGATGGCCAGAAAGGGAAAAAAGCGAAAAGAAATTAAACGAAAATTACTTCATAAGTATCGCTTAGTGATACTTAATGAAAGTACTTTTGAGGAGAAGATTTCTTTTAAGCTTAGTAGGTTAAATGTATTTGTGACCGGATCCCTTTTAATGATTCTACTTATTGGTTTAACTATTCTGTTAATTGCCTTTACACCGCTTAGGGAGTATATACCAGGATATTCTTCTACAAAACTTAAAAAACAAGCCACAGAGCTGACGTATAAAACAGATTCTCTCGTTCAAATACTTGGTTATACCAATAGGTATTTAGATAATATCAGAATGGTACTGAAGGGGGATATAGAGAACAACGAGGTAAACCGTGATTCTTTGTTCCAACAATTTAAAATCGATCCAACTTCTATAGATTTAACGCCTACCAAGCAGGATTCTCTATTAAGGGCGGAGGTTGCTTTAGAGGACAAGTATAATTTGTTCGAAAGAAACTCTGATAAAAAGACTATGGTACTTTTCCCTCCAATCAATGGTAGTGTTACCATGCCTTTTGATGCAAAAGAAAAACACTATGCCGTAGATGTAGTAGCACCTATGGATACCCCGGTAAAAGCTGCTGCGGATGGCACCGTTATATTTTCGGAATGGACAGCCGATACCGGCTATGTTATAATCTTGGAACATGAAGACGGATTGCTGACAGTTTATAAACATAACGGCTCCTTAGCCAAATCTCAAGGAGCAGTAGTGCGGGGAGGGGAAGTTATAGCTTCCGTAGGGAACACGGGAGAACTTACAACTGGTCCACACTTACATTTTGAACTTTGGGACAACGGAAATCCCGTAAATCCTTTAGACTTTATTGACTTTAATTAAAAAACATGTCCATAAAAGCAATAGCGGCTAAGGTATTCGCCCAATACATCCATGGGAAAACTCAAAAGTGGCTAAATAATCCGCTAAAAACGCAGCAGAACGTTTTTGAAGACCTCATCGCTTCCGCCGCCACCACTAAATTTGGAAAGGACCATAATTTTAATGGTATTATATCTTTTGATGATTTTGCCAAACAAGTACCTATAAGAGATTATGAAGAATTAAAATCTTACGTGGATTGTGTAGTTTTTGGGGAAAAGGATATTCTGTGGCCAGGACAACCGGTATATTTTGCAAAAACATCGGGAACAACTTCAGGTGCCAAATATATTCCCATAACCAAAGAATCCATTAAATATCAAATAGAAGCGTCTAGAAATGCCATGCTCACCTATATTCATGAAACCGGAAACGCAAGTTTTGTAAATGGAAAAATGATTTTCTTACAGGGTAGCCCCGAGCTTCAAGAAAAGAACGGGGTAAAATTAGGTCGGCTTTCTGGTATTGCAGCGCATTATATTCCCAACTATTTGCAAAAGAATCGTTTACCCAGTTGGGAAACAAATTGCATAGACGATTGGGAAACCAAGGTTAACGCTATTGTTGAAGAGACCCGGAATGAGGATATGACCGTAATAGCAGGAATTCCTTCTTGGGTACAAATGTATTTTGAGAAGCTCCAAGAAAAAACCAATCGGAATATTGGGGATCTATTTAAAAACTTCAATTTGTTTATTTATGGCGGTGTAAACTACGAACCATATCGGAAAAAGTTTGAAAAGCTGATTGGAAGAAAGGTGGCGAGTATAGAATTATTTCCTGCAAGCGAGGGTTTTTTTGCGTATCAAAACTCCCAAGAGGATAAGGGGTTATTGCTACTTCTCAATTCAGGTATTTTTTATGAATTTGTAAAAGCAGATGAATTTTTCTCCCAAAGCAGAAAACGAATTACCTTAAAAGATGTGGTCATAGGCATTGATTATGTGATGATTATATCTACAAATGCTGGATTATGGGCTTATAATCTAGGAGATACCGTTCGGTTTACTTCATTAAAGCCATTTAAAATAATAGTTTCAGGAAGAATCAAACATTTCATTTCTGCCTTTGGGGAACATGTTATTGCTAAAGAAGTGGAAGAGGCAATGCTAGAAGCTACGGTAAAAACAGGAGCAAGCGTAAACGAGTTTACGGTAGCTCCTCAAATTACACCAGAAAACAATGAACTTCCCTATCACGAATGGCTAATCGAATTTGAAAAGGAGCCAGAGAACATGACCCATTTTATAGAAATCTTGGACAAAGCATTACAACATCAGAATAGCTATTACGATGATTTAATTACCGGTAAAGTTCTGCAGACCTTAAAAGTTACAGCCATAGAACAAGGGGGATTTAGAGACTACATGAAGTCTATTGGAAAGCTAGGTGGTCAAAACAAGGTGCAGAGACTATCCAATGACAGGGAATTGGCCGAAAAACTTTTGCTCCATAAATTGCGTTAAAAGTCGCCGTTATGGAACTTAAATTTTAATTGTAATTTTGTTCTAAATCCTTGTATGGGAAAAACGTTAACACCATCACGCGCCCAAGAATCTACCAATGCAATTGAGCGTTTGTACATTACTATGCGTCATTTATTTAATAGGGGATTTTACAAGCCCACAGGAGTATCCGGTGAAGCCCTTAAAAATGCACTACTGGCTTTAAGACCAGAAATATATGGGTTTGTAGCTGAAGAGAAAGCGGAATTAAACGGACTTGTATATGTGCTCGAAAGATTGCCAGCGGGCATAGAACAATGTAAATTCATTAATCTTACCTCCGATGAGGGTTTTGGAAATTCCCATATACAACCGATTATCCCGCCAAAACGAAGAAGAAACTGCTATCGGATAGACGCAGAGCAAATGAATATTGAAATTACTAGGGGGAGATCGGATATTTATGACATTCTTACGCATTTAACATTTCTTTTTATTGAGTCGGATAAAATTTGCAAACGGGTTCTTATTCCAGATACAGAGCGAACGATTCGCGATTGGTCTAAACTGGAAGCAGCCGTAAAAAAAGAGGAAATTACTCAAGAAGAACGCGAAATAGCACTTATCCATACTGCAAATATTTTAGGAAGATCCTTTGATGAAATACAGGTAATCTACTACAAGTTTAGAACCGATAATGATCCAGAACGCTTCCTGAAAATAATTTACTGGCTTGGCAAACTATCCTTAGAAGAAGAAATAACGGGTGAGAAACGTACGATTACATTTAGTTCATTATTGCGCGAAAGGCTGGGCCATCATATACATGGCGAGCGATGGGCAGATAATATCAAGGAAATATTAAAGGCGCACAAACTGTTAGGGAGGCCTATTCATATCATATCTGCTAATATGCATAGCGTTATGAATTCCCTGTTCGCTACGAATGCGCTTGTATCGGAATACAGCCATGCCTGTTCACTTGAAATTTATGAGGCCCTAAGTAGTTCCGATAATGCGGAATTAAGAAACAAGGTTAGGAAGGTAGCGGAAGAAAACGGGATGATATCGTTAGATGATACTTCTGGAACTAATATTGATGTGCAGATTTTTGATGTTGCAAAATTTGGACCTGGAGCCTGTTGTTATGACATAAAGAATGAACTAGATGAAGCGAAACCTATTATATTTGTAATGGACTATGCTTTTGGCGAACAAGCTTATGAAACTATAGACGAACTATTAAAACCTTTTGAAAGCAAAAAAAAGAAAGCCGTATTTCTCAACGTAGCATCCATTTCAATTATGGGCAAAGCAGGAATTTTGGAAGGTGGAAAAGGTGATTTAATGATTCCATCGGCACATATTTTTGAAGGAACAGCAGATAACTATCCATTTAAGAATGAACTCTGCGCAGAAGATTTTAAGGGTCATGGATTAAAAGTGCTGGAAGGAACAATGGTAACCGTTTTGGGAACTTCCTTACAGAACAAGGATATACTGCGATTTTTTCACAAATCTACTTGGAATGTAATAGGCTTGGAAATGGAAGGAGTGCACTATCAAAAAGCAATACAATCTGCCTCTAAAATTAGAAAGAGTATACGTGAAGATGTTAAAGTAAGGTACGCCTATTATGCTTCGGACAACCCTTTGGAAACGGGTAGCACATTGGCATCTGGAGGATTGGGCACTACGGGGGTAAAACCGACCTATTTGATTACAGATAAAATTTTAAAACAGATTTTTAACGCATAGTGTTATGGCAGATAAGCAACCAAATAATCCCCAAAACAGTTCAGACGAGATAGATTTGGGTCAATTGTTCCAAGTAATCGCAGAGGGTCTGAATAGATTATTTAGAGCGTTTTTAAACGTTTTCGTTTATCTTAAAAAGAATATACTTATTCTTTTGCTCCTAATTGTCGTTGGCGCTGGTATAGGGTATGGACTTAATCAGATTATTTCTAAAAAACTTAAAACCGAGGTGATTGTTAAACCTCAATTGGAAAGCAAGAATTATTTATATGATGTTGTCGCGGAGATTCAAGCAAATATTGATGCGCAGGATACTGTTTTTTTCAATTCTATAGGAGTTGATACACTTGATCTTAGGGGTTTGGAAATCAATATAAATAGAGTTAGTGGTGATGATAGCGGTGAAGATGATATAAAGTACTTGGAATTGTTACAATCATTTGAAGACACCGAAGCTATTGCGGATATCGTTAGGGCCGAGCTTCAAAACAAAAGCTCTTTTAACCATAGGATAACCTTTTACTACAAAAATCTAGAACAAGGGCAGAATTTCGCTGAAAAGGTTATGGCATATATAAATTCCAACCAGTACTTTGATGGTCTTGTTACTATTTATAGAGCAAATGCAGAGTCACGAATTAATGAAAATAAAAATTTGTTAGCGCAAGTTGATGAGATAATTGTGAATTACTCAAAAAAAATGGCGCAAACGGATGCCTTTTCTGGGAATGAACGTATCATTCTTGACAACCAAGAAACGGTTAATATTACAGGACTCTTAAATTTTAAAAACACTTTAATAAAAGACATTGAGACCAAAAAGGTAGAATTAGAAGAGCGCACAGAGCCTATCAAAGTAATTAATTTTGGAAAACCCCAACAAGTACAAAAAGCTTTTTTCGGAAAGAACATTGTGTTGATTCCTACACTATTTTTAGCTGTATTTTTTCTTATTTCGTTCCTAAAATACCTCAACAAGAAAGTAACAGAACTCCTATAAAATGGACACTCCTCCAACACATAAAACAATTTTAGTTACAGGAGGCGCTGGTTTCATAGGGAGTAATTTTATTCCATATTTCTTAGAACGCAATCAAGAGTATAGCGTTATTAATCTTGACAAACTCACCTATGCGGGGGATATTTCTAATCTGGATGACCTAGCAGAACCTTTGAGACACGATTTGATTATAGGGGATATTTGCGATAAAAATTTAGTGGCTAGTATATTTGAGGAATATGCAATAGACTCAGTAATTCATTTCGCTGCTGAATCACATGTGGACAATTCTATTAAAACGCCAGACAGTTTCATTAAAACTAATATAGAAGGTACGTTTACACTTTTAGAGGTCGCTAGGAAATATTGGGCATCAGATTATAAAAACAAAAGGTTTCATCATATTTCTACCGATGAGGTCTTCGGTAGCTTGGGAGATAAAGGTTTTTTTACTGAAGAGACCCCGTATGCTCCCAACAGTCCGTATAGCGCTTCTAAGGCCGCCGCTGATTTTCTTGTTAGAAGTTATCATCACACCTATGGTCTTAACGTTGTTACCAGTAATTGTTCTAATAATTTTGGGCCAAAACAACATGACGAAAAGTTGATTCCAACCGTTATTCGGAAAGCACTAAAGCTTGAAAAGATACCTATTTATGGAAACGGTAAAAACATAAGGGACTGGCTTTATGTTGAAGACCACTGCCAAGGCCTGAATGAAATATTTCATAAAGGAATATCTGGAGAAACATATGCGCTAGGTGGAGGAAATGAATATACAAATTTAAGTATAGCAGAGAATATATGTACTTTATTGGATGAGCTGAAGCCAAAGGCTTCAGGCAGTTATAGAGAGCAGATTTCTTTCGTAGAAGATAGGAAGGGTCATGATTTTAGATATGCTATTGATGCATCGAAAACGAAAGCAAAAATTGGATGGGTGCCAATGGAGGATTTTAATACTGGACTTATTAAGACAATTAACTGGCACCTAAACAAATACACTGATATTTAAAAATGAAAGGAATAGTACTGGCTGGAGGCTCTGGAACACGATTAATGCCCTTAACGTTGGTAATAAGCAAGCAGCTTATGCCTGTTTATGACAAGCCGATGATCTATTATCCAATAGCTACATTACTAATCTCAGGAATACGAGACATTTTAATTATTACTACACCCAACGATGCCGCCGTGTTCAAAAAATTATTAGGAGATGGGACCGCATTAGGGTGTAATTTTGAGTATGCTATTCAAGAAAAACCAAATGGTATCGCAGAGGCTTTTTTAATTGGCCGCGATTTTATAGGAAAGGACAAGGTAGCTCTCATTTTAGGCGACAACTTATTCTACGGGACAGGCCTTTCCGCATTACTACAGGCAAATAACAACCCTGAAGGAGGGGTTGTTTATGGTTATCATGTAAATAACCCAAATAGATATGGAGTTGTGGATTTTGATGCTAATGGAAGAGTTATATCCATTGAGGAAAAGCCTTTAAAGCCAAAAACGAATTATGCAGTTCCAGGCATTTATTTTTATGATAATTCCGTAGTAGAAATTGCACGAAATATAAAGCCAAGCAACAGGGGTGAACTAGAGATAACTGACATCAATAAGGAATATCTTAGACAAGGAAAGCTTCAGGTAAGTGTTTTAGATAAAGGAATTGCATGGCTAGACACGGGTACCTTTAGTTCCCTAATGCAAGCTTCGCAATTTGTGCAATTAATAGAAGAACGGCAAGGGTTAAAAATAGGAGCTATAGAAGAGGCGGCTTATAAAATGGGCTACATATCCAAGGAACGGCTTCATAGCCTAGCTAAGCCGCTTATCAAGAGTGGATATGGCGAATATCTGATGCAGCTTAGTTAAACTAATGTCAAATAGTATTTGCTAAATAAGCATGCTGTATTTTATTATCTAATAAGAAAGGATAACCCATTAATTTTAAAAGCGAATTATCCTTAGCTTAATCTACATTATTCAAAAAATAGAATTAGAGTAAAAAGTTCAACTTGTTCAGAATAGTAATTATCGTACTTTTGAATAAAAGCTTAAAACAAGCGCTAAAATAGATTTTAGCGAATTCTAAGTTTTAACTTTGATATAAGACTATACGTAACTAAGAAATCCAATCAAATGAAAATTACTGCGCTATTGCCAATGAAGGGTAATTCTGAAAGAGTCCCTAATAAAAATCTTAAGGATTTTAGCGGTTCTCCACTCTATCACAAAGTTCTAGATAGTTTATTAGCTTCAAAGTACATAGAAAAAGTTGTAGTAAATACTGACAGTTTAAATATAATTAAAGACATTGAAGCCAACTACGGTGATGATGTAATTATCATTGAACGACCCGAAGAAATAATTGGTGATCATGTATCAATGAACAAGGTAATAGCATATGATATTGACAAAGTAGATTCAGACTATTATCTACAAACCCATAGCACCAATCCTTTACTTAAAACGGAAACTATAGATAATGCTATCGAGACTTTGCTAAAGAGAAAGGACACCTATGATTCTATTTTTTCGGTAACCAGAATGCAAACAAGATTATATGGTTGTGACGGCACTCCCTTAAATCATGATCCGGTCAATCTAATCAGGACGCAAGATTTACCCCCTATCTATGAAGAAAATTCTAATTTATATATTTTCTCTAAACAATCCTTTGAAAACTCAGGAGGCAAACGTATTGGCAAAAATGCGCTTATGTTTGAAATTGATAAAATAGAAGCTATAGACATTGATGAGCTGCACGATTTTATTATGGCTGAATCTCTCTACAAAATACTGCGATGATATTCGATACTATTGATAATTGGGGCACCTATTTTAATACCACAGGCACATTTGGAGAAGTTTTGGATATACTTTCAAAAATCTCTGTAAATACACCCAATGGTGAGTATAGGATAAACGATTCTTGCTATTATAAAGTAATGAGCTACGAAACAAAGATTGAACCAACAATTATTGAATCGCATAAAAGAGAAGTCGACATCCAAATAGTCTTAAAAGGAGGAGAAGGCATTAGTATATATGATAATTCTGAAGTAGAAATCACATCGCCGTATGATAGCAAAACAGATTGTCAGTTTTACAAGGGTATAAAGAAATCAAATTTAGATTTACGCTTACTGCCCAGTAAAATGGCTGTTTTCTTCCCACAAGACATCCATGGATGCCAATATGCGCTAGATAGCACTACCGAAACTATTAAGAAAATTGTAATTAAAATAGATGAAAAACTTTTTACACACTAAAAGCAATCTAAAAGAGAAGCTTAAAAATAGAGAATTATCATTAGGGTCGTGGTTGACCATACCCCACCAATCCGTCATTGAGATAATGTCATCCGCAGGTTTCGAATGGCTTACTATTGATTTAGAACATTCCGCTATAGATATCTCTACTTTACAAAACCTAGTTGGCCATGTACAGGCGAATCAAATGGAAGCCTTGGTAAGGGTAAGCAAGAACGAAGAGGTAATAATAAAACGTGTAATGGATGCTGGTGCAAACGGCATCATAGTTCCAATGGTAAAGAATGCAGAAGAGGCAAAGCAAGCCGTTTCTTGGGTAAAATATCCACCACATGGCACTAGAGGTGTGGGTCTTTCAAGAGCACAGCATTACGGTATTGCGTTTAATGAGTACAATAAGTGGGTTCAAGAGGAATCTATTGTTATAGCCCAAATAGAGCATATAGAAGGGGTAAACAACTTAGCGGAAATTTTAGATGTAGAAGGTATTGACGGTATTATTGTTGGCCCTTATGATCTTTCCGCATCCATGGGAAAACCTGGAATGTTTTATGACGATGATGTGAAGGAGGTTCTTGCAAAAATAGATAAGATTACGTTGGAAAAATCTAAAAATTTAGGTTTTCATGTTATTGAGTCTGATTATAAAAAGGTTATAGATAAGTTGGATATGCACTACAATTTCCTAGCATTTAGTTTAGATTTTTTCTTTTTAGGAGATAAGGCTAGAGAGCAAATGGAACTATTAAAGGCTAATATTAAGTAATGAAAAAAGTACTGGTTTTCGGAGGCTTTGGATTTTTAGGTTATTATCTAGTAAAAGAACTTTTAAATAGAGGCTATAGCGTCTCTGTAGCGGATATTTCAGAGAATGAAGAGCTTAAAGACCAAGTAAATTATATCTATTGTGATATTTTTGATGAAACTCAGGTAGCATCTGTTTTTGGAAAAGAGAATTTTGATATTGTCTATAACTTAGCCGGTTTTGCCAATTTAGATAATGCTATTAAGTTCCCGGTTAGGACCATGAACTTGAACGTAATAGGTAATATGTATATTCTCGAACAATGTGTAAAGCATAAAGTAGAGAAGTTTGTGTACGCTAGTAGCGCTTATGCAATGAGTAACAAGGGTTCTTTTTACGGAATAAGTAAATTAGCTTCGGAAAAGATTATTGAGGAATATAACAAAAAGTATGACTTACCTTTTGTAATTCTTAGATATGGGTCTGTTTACTCTCAAAAGGCATATGACAATAATTACATATATAATTTAGTCAAAGGAGCCGTAAACGACAAAAAAATAGACCATCATGGAGATGGTATGGAAATACGGGAGTATATACATGCCGCCGACGCTGCAAAATTGTCCGTTGATGTAATAGAATCAGATTCATTTTTGAACCTTCATGTTATCCTAACTGGAACGGAACGCATGAAACGCTTGGAGCTTTTCCAAATGATAAAGGAAATATTAAACGGTGAAGTAGATGTAAATTGTGAAGACACCGGATACCAAAACCACTATAAATTTACGCCATACTCATTTGAGCCTAGTGTAAGTAAAAAATTGACAGCCAACCCGCACATAGACATGGGTCAAGGGTTATTGGAATGTATCAGAGCAGTGCATAATAACGAAGAGTAGTTTTTAGAAAGTGAGGAATGCCAATAAAAAATATTTTTTTTGATTTCGATGGGGTTTTAGCAGAATCGGTGAGTGCGAAGACAGATGCATTTAAAGAAATGTACCTGTCTCATGGAGTGGATATAGCTGAAAGAGTGGTTGATTATCACATTAATCATGGTGGAGTATCAAGATTCGAGAAATTTAAGCATTGGGAAAAGGAGTTTTTCGGCAATGAACTTAGCGACGATGAACTGGAACAAATGGCGAACAGGTTTTCTGAATTGGTACTACAAAAAGTAATAGATTCTAAAGCGGTTCCAGATTCCCTATGGTTTTTAAAGAAATATGCTAAGATACTTCGGTTTTGGATTATTACAGGAACCCCTACGATTGAAATCAAAAAAATAGCTAAAGCTAGAGGAATTGACCATTTCTTTCAGGGCCTACATGGGTCTCCCGAAAATAAGAGATATTGGTCGGAGTATTTATTGGATACATTCAATTTGAATAGAACAGAAACATTGTTTTTGGGCGATGCTACTACAGATATGGATGCTGCTCAATTCTCACAGCTTCATTTTGCACTTCGACATAATGAAGAGAATAAAGAACTTTTTACGAATTATAAGGGACTTGAATTTGAAAGTTTTAAAGAACTAGAAAAGGTCCTGATAGAACAAAAAATGCTACAGTAATGAAAGTCTTACTCACCTCAACTTCATTTCAGGATACACCTGGAAAGCACCAAGAACTTTTAAAGGCGCAAGGCTATGAATTAGACTTCCTTAGAGGGCCAATATTGGAGGATGAGCTATTACCAATTATAGGTAATTATGATGCCGTTATTTGCGGAGACGATGAGTATACCGAAAAAGTGCTTCAAAGAGGATTCAAAGGAAAGCTAAGATATATTTCTAAGTATGGTGTGGGACTAGATAGAATTGATTTGGATGCTGCAAAAAAACTTGGCATACCAGTTACCAATTGCCCCGGGGTAAATCAAGTATCGGTTTCCGAACATGTACTAGCACTGTTGTTTACATTTGAAAAGAATGTACATCTACAATACAATTCCACAAAAGAAGGAAGCTGGAAACGATGGGTTGGTAATGAAATCCAGGGGAAAACAATAGGCATAGTCGGTTTGGGGGCCGTAGGTAAGGAACTTGCTAAAAAGTCGATGGCATTGGGTATGCGGGTTTTCGCTTTCGATATTTTCAAGGACAAGGATTTTTTAACGACGCACGAGGATATTAATTTTGTGTCTAGTTTAGATGAAATCTACGAACACTCAGATGTGATTAGCCTGCATTTACCACACACTTCTCAATCGCAACATATGATAAGTGAAGAGGTTATTTTTGAAAAGTTTAAAAGAAATCCAATATTAATTAATACCTCAAGGGGTATGTTAGTAGATTCGAACGCATTAATAAAAGGTCTAAAGAAAGGAAGGGTAAGAGGCTATCTAACCGACGTTCTAGCACATGAGCCTATGTTGGATGACGAGGTGTTAAAAGGGATAGAAAACATCATTATAACCCCTCATGTTGGCTCAAGGACCTTTCAAAGTGTAGAGAGACAAGGGACCATGGCGGTAAACAATCTTATCGAACTTATCAAATAAACTTAGTATAAAGACTAAAGTTGGTATTTGGATATAACCTGCCATTGATTACCATCGTAAACGATAGTTATCGCTTCGCCATCTAATAATTCAAAAGTTTTGTTGTTATTTATTGTAGTTGAGTTTGACCGTATTTCTAGAGCATTGGAACTTGTTCCTGTATTTTTAATAACCAACTCTCTGCTAATTTCCTCTTCAGTGGTATTGATTTTTACAAAACGCTTTCCTTCGTCTGTATTTACTAACACGTTGCGAATTTTTTTATTAGTTTCTACATTGGAAGAAGTTATAGTAGTGCCAAATTTAACGCCTGCCATTTGTGTAATACCCTGTTGTGCGGATATGTGGTTTCCCACCTTTGGATTGGTAAAGAAATCGAAGGAACTTCCATTGCCAAAACCCTGCATACTTGGTTTTCCGTTAAACGTTCCTATTCCTACCTTGCCAGAGTTAAGGTTTCCAAAAACACCTTGGTAGCTTTCCATATAGTGCCTGTTGTTTGTTTTACCACTTTCCGATCCAAGCCCCAAAGTTTGGCGACCATATCCCCGACCTATTTTCATCTCTGGATCAAGAATCAAGTTCGTTTTTGCCTCAACAATCTCAAAATCATTTTTAACACCACTAAACTTAGAGTTTATAATTTCAGCATTAATCACATTTTTACCAACGCGAATCCCTGTTAGAATTCTATTGTTCGCACGTATAAAACTTTCTTTAAAAATAAAATTTGTCGTGTTCTCAACATCTACAGCAATTTGCCCTTCGGATGCGCTAAAGCCTCCCGTGATAAACGGGGTATAGAAAGCGATAAGGTCATTGTCAAAATCACCACTTAAATCACTGGTAATTCGTATTTGAGATTTTCCGTTATTTCTTCCGTTTCCTTCAAAAAAGGTAGAATAAGAAGAAAAATTGGTTAAATCTTCCAACAATAATCCTTCATTGCGGCAGCCTTGGATTACGCCGCCAAATAGTTTTAATCCAGTAGAGGAGTTCGTATTGCTTTTGGTAAATTTTGCCCCTACGGTACAATTTTCGATTTTAAAGTTCTTAAAATCGGTGTTTGTAGCGTTGTAGCCTATAATACCGTAACGAGAGGCATTATATATAAAGAACGAATCAAAACTTGTGGTGTAACAATTTTCTAGTTGAATGCCAATTCCGCCACCTTCTATAATAATGTTTGATATACCACTATTCCTATTTACTTGGTTTAAATTCAAGGCAATGGAACTAGGGTGGTATTGTCTAATAAATAAGTCCTTGATTTTTAAGTCAAACTTTTCTTCTGGGGAACTAAAATCCAAAAAGGCTTCATCGCCGTGATAATCCAAGTAGGTTTTACCGACACCATCACCGTAGATTTCAACACCTATGCTAGAGAATATGCCTTTTTCAAACCTCCAATTACCGGAGGGAACGTATACTTTACCTACATAAATATCCCATTTGTTATCCGAACGCAACTCTGTGCTTGTTAATATAGCGGCATCAATTGCTGCTTGGAGCGCAGCTGAATTATCCTTGTTGTCAATGGATGCCCCAAAATCTTCAATATTGAAGATAGTAGGACGAATTAAATCTTTGAATTCTTGAGAAGTCTCGTTAACCTTATCTCTTTGATTGTTACTTAACCCTTGGCTAATGCTATCTGCTCCCAAATATATAAAGAAGAAAGCTCCAAGGATTAATAACAATAATAGGATTAAAAGGTGTTGTTTTTTCATATTTTAAAGTCTAAAATGCAAATATATAAAGACAAAGATTCTAAAAGGAAGCTATCTTTGAATATGTGTACTAATAAACCGCTTCTATTTAATTGAAATCAAAGTTTAAGCAATGTTTAACCACTATTGATTACTTTTGAATTTCAAAAAGAAAAATCCTTAAACATTTATAAACACACTACTTTCCATAATAATCAACCACCTTTACATGCCCCAAGTATTAAATGAAGTATAGAAAAGACATTGATGGTCTGCGGGCTATTGCCGTTCTACTCGTAGTATTTTGTCATTTAAATATTGATGGATTTACTGGCGGATTCCTAGGAGTTGATATCTTTTTCGTTATTTCTGGTTTTCTGATTACATTTAATATCACGGAAAAACTAACTAAGAACAGTTTTTCGTTTAAAGGTTTTTATCTAAATAGGATAAAAAGAATAGCACCGGTTCTTGTTGTCATTCTATTGGTCTTAACTATTTTCAACGTATTTGTGCTGCTTCCTGATGCGCTAAAGAATTATTTTGATTTTCTCCCTTATGCTGTTATTGGTCTTGGAAATTATGCAGCTGCTAATCTTGGACATGGTTATTTCGATGCTTCAGTGGAAAGATATCAGTTGTTGCATACTTGGTCTTTAGGAGTTGAAGAACAATTTTATTTGTTGGTCCCGATTCTATTTTTTCTTATTTGGAAAATTAAAAGTATAAAATCAAGGAAAATACTGATTACAATTATCTGGATTTTATCTATTGTCATTAGCATCTATTTTGTAGAATTTACTTCAGAAGCTAAGCTTAATTATTATTTATTACACACTCGGTTTTTTGAAATCTTTACGGGTTCAATGTTAGCAGTTTTTTACAAGGACATGCCTAAACTATCCTCTAAATTAGTGATAAACGCATATTATATTATTGCGATTGCAGCAATTTTTTACCTGTCTTTTCAGTATGGGGATAATAGTTCTTGGCCTGGCATCAACGCTTTAATTGTTTCATTGGTAACAGTGTTCCTTTTATATCTGGGTAAAGAGGGGCATATATTTTCAAAAGTTGGTGCTATTTTAAGACTAGATGGACTTAGATTTCTAGGTAAAATATCATATAGTTTATACTTATGGCATTGGATAATTATTGCCACATTAGTAGAGTTGGGATATAACATGGACAAATTCTCCCTATTTGACAAAATATCTCTTTTGGTCATAATTATTATACCGTTATCCTACTTGAGTTGGAGGTATATTGAAAATATATTCAGATATCGTTTTGTTCTCAAATTTGGCCCATCATTCGTTATTTGGGTAGTACTTCCATTAACATGTTCAGTCATGTTGTTAAAAGCCCAGGAGTTAAACCCCTCGTTTTTCTACAGTGAAGAGCAAATAGATAATACGTCATATAAGTTCAGTTTTGAAAACAGCCCCCATTTAAGGATCAGGAAAAACCTTCATTCTAAAGATTTAAGAAAAAAATATAAGGGTTCTGAGTATTTTGTTGGGGATTACAGTTCAAGATTGAAAAATTTGGGTGTTAACGAATTGGATATCAAATCTGCAGAAGTGCTTGTTTTGACGAATTCACATTTTCATGCATTTAAGAAGTTTATAGATGCCCAGTTAAAAAATGAAAATCTAGTTGGCCATGTTTTACATGAAAGTAATCCAAAAATATATGGCCATTCAGGAGCTGAGAAGTTTTATAGGATGCTACTAAAGGATAAGAAATTTTTAGTACTATGGGTAAGACCTAAAATGATGAAACTGGGAGATTCCGGGATAGATTGGCATTTTTGGATGGTAGAAGAAGCATTGAAATTAGGAGTACAACCTATTGTATACATAACGGGAATAGAAATGGAAGCTGAACAGGAAGCCCGTAAATATATTTACCAGGAAAAACTCTTCAATAATAAGGCTCAGGAAGTTGGCAATAAAAGCAAACTGTACTCTAATATTACGGACTTATCTTATAATCAAAAATTATTCGACAAGTTTGGAACCAAAGTAAGATGGGTTGATTTTAAACCTCTAATGTGTGATTACCTTACTTGCCAACTATGGTCTAAGAATCAGTTTGCGTTGTTTGACAAACATCATATTACAAGAGGAGTTGGAGCGAAATTAGGGGAAGAATACACGATTATAAATGGCAATGTTTTTTCTAAAGAATGGTATCAACCTCCTATCTCAATAAACGGAGATATGTTTAGTGCCTCCAATGATAATCAGAGCATAAGGAAAGGCAATATTTCGATTAATGAGAAGGGCTACGATTTGGTATATAATCTTAAAACCAATAGAATTTTAATAAGTAAAGAGTTTGATTCTTTACTTGACCCTGATAGTATGTACTTTTTTCATGTTTTCCCAGAGGACATTAATGATCTTCCCGAAAAGCGACAAGCACATGGTTTTGAAAATTTAGATGTTAAGGGTAACAAGCTTACTTTGTTCAGGAATGATAAGGTTATATTTTACGGTAAAAACACCATTCCTACTTATAAAATCAAATATATTAAGGTGGGGCATTTTAAACCAAAAGGCAAGAAATATTTTGAAACCACATTGTAAAAGGTAGATACGCTTAACTCAAAATGTATATTTAGGTCATGTCCAATAATAGTTATACGTCTAAACGAGTATTTAGAAAAGCCTTATTCAATATTGGCTTTCAGATAGTACCTATAGCTGCAGCTCTTATTCTTACGCCCTATTTAATAGAAACTATGGGAAAGGATTCTTGGGCAAAATATTCAATTGGAGTAAGTCTCATATTTTTATCCAATTACTTCTCTTTTGGAATTGGCCCTACTTTAAACAGAAGGGTTTCCGAAATAATTGGACTAAAGCAGAACCATAGAATTAAGGAAGAATTAAAGGAGTGTGTTTCCTTTTCTTATCTCTTGGGGACTGTCTTTTTTATCATCCTTCAAATCGTATTGTACGTGGCTTATAGGTCGCATAGTTTTAGTGTTCTGCAAAGTGCTTCGGATTATACTTTTTTCTTCATTATACTGAGTGTGTTCTTAATGGCTTTTATTCTTATTCCTTATAGATCGTTGTTAGAGTCTTTCAGCGACTTTTACTTTTTGGCTATTGCTAGGGCAGTAACTGCAGCGATGTTGTTCTTGATTCCCTTTGCCTATATATACTTTTCTAAAATTTCACTCAGCGGCATTGCCACGTCACTTTTTATCGTTTACATACTGCTTTGTTTTCTATATTTTTTTAGAATAAAGAGGTATCAAAAAAAACTTTCTTTTGACGTGTATGGACCATTCAATAGGAACGTTATACAGCGAGTTTTTAAGTTTGAAATAGGCTTTCTGAAAGAAACGATCTGGTTTAGTATTTTCTTTTTAACATCAGCGTTCGTGCTCTTCTTTGATCGCTTCTATTACCCAATTTTTTTTGATACCAATATCATTTCAGATCAGGTGACCATGTTGGATTTGTTCAATAGGGTCGCTATTATTACGGGTACTATTTCTTTGGTTTACTTTTCTGCTATTTCGGTATGGTATCAAGAAAAAAATATCGTCAGAATAAAAAAGAGTTTAAGGTTACAGCTAATCGGTGTAGGCGGGTTGTTTGTTTTTATTTTATTACTTTCAAATTTCTTTTTAGATGATATTTTAAAATGGTGGTTAAGAGCAAGTTTTTCAGACTTTATATATGAAAATGCCTTTCACTTGCTTTTCGGAGCATTGATGATCAATTATACAATTCTTTTCATTCGACCATTACAAGCAATAGGAAAAATAAAAATAGTGAGTATTTGGTTATTGGGCACGACCTCCATTTACTTAATTATTGTACTTTTTTTAGGAGTATACAGAGCAATAGAATATCATTATGTTGCATTTGTTATAAAAGCTATGTTGGATATGATTATTCTTGTAACATTGTTAAGAAGAAATAAGATTTTATGATAGATAGGGTTTTAATATATGAGGTTCACTACTCTAATTTTAATAGGTATGTAATTCCCCTAGCGGAATATTTAGTTGGTAACGGAATTGCCAAACACGTTGTTATGGTCCATGATTCTTTTACAGCGCATGAAAAAATTAAAAGTGTTGGCGACGAGCGCATTGAACTGGCAGAAGTAAGTAAGGAATTCAGCGGGTTAAGAACAAAAGACAATTCAAAAACTATTTTTTTTAATTACAGTTATAGAATCACTGATTTATATTGGACCTACAGATTAAAAAAAATAGGGATACGTACATACCAACTTCAACACGGTATGTACGCTGAGTTTTTGGAAAGAAGCTTCCTAGGTTATTTTTCTGCGATGAATAGAAAGCTAGTTTATTTGAAGTATATGTTTTCTTTTTTGTTTAAAGGAAAAGGAGCTATTTTCTTGTACCTGCTTAACAAAGACTTTATGAAATCGTTTAAGATCAATGAGTATTTGGAGCGTAACAAAAAGAATCAATTAGAGGGGGTACAGTCCGATCATGTGTTTGTTTGGGGAGATTACTGGCAAGAGTGGTTTATTAAAAACCATTATTATAACAAAACAGAGAGCTTTACGACCATAGGAAATCCTGATTATCACACCTTCATTAAAAACAAGAAGGCAGAAAGAAACCAAAATCAGGTTTGTTATATTGCCCAGACTTTTGTGGAAGATGGTAGAATGGAAAAAGCCGATTATAAGGCTGTAATAGACGAGCTAGCAGATGCTTTTAAAACGCGATTAGTCATAAAACTACACCCTAGGTCCGATAAAACTATTTTTCAAAAAGTTCTTGAGAATGGTGGTGAAATAACCTATAATTTTCCAATATCGGGCTTTTATGTAGGCCACTATTCTTCTTTACTTGCATTAGCTGCAAACGAAAACAGTAAAGTATTTCTATTAGAAATTAACAACGAGGAAATTCCTGAATATTTTAAAAACTCTGCAGATGGGGTTTTTACAACGATGTCAACTTTGGTCTCCGCCTTAACGCAAAACAATACCTCGTCTGCTTCCAAAGAGATATCCTATTATTTTGAGAATAAAGAGCAACATCCTTTTGAAATAATCGCTGATAAGATTACTAGTCTAACTTAAAACCATAAGGTTTAATGGAAATTTATAAACCAATACTACTTCAAGGCATTTCAATTTGCGCTTTATTGGTGTTCTTTATATTTTCTGTCCTTAAAAAATCATTTGTGCTAAAAGCAGTTGCTTTAGGCACATTACTTATTTTAATACTTGTTGTATTTATAAACAGAGACTATGGTGCAAATATTGATTTGCCGCTCTATATGGATTTTTATAAATATAATGTTGCCTTCGCTGACATATTCATCTCTAAGACCGCTTGGAAAGGAGATTTTTTGTTTTTTGGATTAATGCCTATATCCCACATTTTGGGCTTAGGGAAAGAGGACTACATTACATTTCAGTTAAGTCTAAGTATCACACTTACTTTCCTTGCTTATTTTTTATTTTTTAAAGACTCAAGGGCCCTAGTTTTTTTAGCATTATTTTTTATGCTTAACAGCTCTTCTTTTTATCTCATACAGGGTAATGTAATTAGGCAAGGACTCTCCTCCTCACTTTTGTTATTGGGAATTTGTGCTAATACGGGGGCTAAAACAAACCTTTTTAAGGCAATGGCCTTTTTTAGTCATAAGGGAAGTTTATTCTCTTTTTTATCAGTTTTTTTGAATTACAGGAATAAGACGCGGATTTTAATTCTATCGCTAGCTCTCTTGATTGGATACTTTTCGATTTTTGTACACATCATTAATTTGTTCCCGCTACCTGAATTTATTGCTACTAAGCTTGAGTTTTATTCATCGTTTGAAAGGGCTTCTTCAAATTCCTTGATAAAATTAGCACTATTGATTTGCTTTAATATATTGTTCTTGTTTTTTAGGAATATCAATGTCGCATATGAAAAAGCATACTCATTTTTCTTTGTTTTTTCCGTTGCTGCCTTATTGTTGTTTAGATTTGATGGTATGTTTTCGCGACTTGTACTTTATACCGATATTTTTATTCCGATACTCGCTGTAGGATGTATACAGCAGTTTACGCTTAAAAAGAACAAAGTGATTGCGACCTTGGTAATGATAGGCTTAAGTTTAGCGTACTCGATTTATGTATTCAATCACGAATCCATTGTTTTTAACATGGGAGCATATTTTTCAATCTAGGTTCTATGAAATTTAGGCTAAGTCCCGTTGTTTCTTTTCTGATCATCCTTTTGGTCCCGGGATGTGAAAGAACATCTGATACCACGAATCAATTTATTACGGATTTTTTAAACCAGAAATCTGTTCAAGTGTACAAAAGTGAAATCCAAAGGACAAGAGTAAATTTTTTCCCTAAGTCCAAAACTTTGGTTTATAGTTTTTGGAAGAAGGAAATATTTAATAAAAATGGAGATTTATTCTTACACCTTTATTTAAAGGACTCGGCCCTTTTACCAGAATCGAGAAAGGAACATGGCTTCATTAACCTTTCAATCAAAAACGAAGATATACTAGTTATGGATTCTTTAAATTTTTATATGCTAAAGGACCTTAGCTCATACGGGGAATTAGATAGTTTTAGTACTGGACAATACATTGACACTAAGAGAACCTGGTATGCGAAGCACCAAATTAAATCAGCCCCGCAAAAAAACACCGAAATAGTAAAGAACAAGCTAAGTATACCTAATAATGCCAAAGGGCAGATTGCCGTACCAGTTAATAAGATGTCATTTATAAACCATCTGGTGGTTACGGATGCCATTCCGATTTTTAACGAGAAAAATGCTTTGAATATATTTTTGAGCCAAGAGAGTCTGGAGATGTATCTTACGTTTAATCTAGAGGCCGAATTTTTCAAGTACAAATACAGTCTTAGTTTTTTTGAAGAAATGGAAGGCGGTCATGCTTTAGATCAAATACCACTCTTTAACCAGAACACATTAGATTTAAACTTGGCAAACAATAAAGTGTCAGCAGTAAAAATTAAAGTTCCAAAGCAAGCCAAACGAATGGCATTGTTACGTGAAGAATCTGGAAAGCCTACAGTGCTTTTTAGCACCTATATCGATTAGTATTTGTTAAAAATTTGTACAGAATTAGAAAATGAAAAGTGTTGGGGTATTAGGCAGATTGCATGTATTGAGTTTATCAATGGCATTTTGCATTGGCCTTTTACCATGGAGTGAGAAATGGAATACAATAAGCATAATTGTTCTTCTTACAGGGGTTTTGTTTGATATTGCCTTTAAGAAGCAAAGGTATAGGTTGGATTTAACGAAATTTTTTATAGGTGCTGGTATTTTTTTTGTAGCGCTTGCTTGGCTTCCTTTTTCGGATGACCTAAGTACTGGCTGGTCATACTTAGAGCGTATTTTGACGGCATTGTTCTTTCCTTTGCTGTTCTCGCTTGTGGTTAAGTATTATGCATTAGATTTACGATATATCTTTTTTGCCTTTTTGTCTTCATGCTTTATTAGATATCTCTATTTTTTAGTAGGCTTTCTTGATTTTGAGCTCCTATTCATATTAGATTATTGGAAAGAAATTCTCATCCAGTTTAATCAGTTTTTCAAGGAAGAAGCGTTACATCCGTCTTATTTTTCTATGTATTTAGGTTTTTGTTCGATTATTTGTTTTTACTTTTTTAGAATGACAAAATCTTCGGGCCTAAAACTATTTTGGATTATATCCTTGTTTGTATTTCTTTTGATAAATCTCTCCTTAGCTTCAAAAATGCCGTACGTTGCTACTATTGTTGCACTTGTTTTTGGGTTGTTTTTTCATGTATATAAAACAACTGGTGTTAGGGGAAAGAAACGATATTTAGCGGTGTTAACAGTAGGGATAGTGGTATTTGGAATTTACGTTTACAAAGTACCTAATGCTATCAAGCAAGATATAGGGAATTACTATGATTATTTTTTTGAGAAGGATTTGGAAAGTGCATTTGACTATGGTCAATACGGTACAAGCTATTCTATGGATACTTGGAACAAGACCAATAGGATACATATATGGAATTCAAGTATCTCCATATTAAAAGCTAATTTTTTATTTGGTGTAGGTACTGGAGACATAAGTAATGAATTAAACAAACAGTATATATTTGATAATCAACCCTATTTAGCTACTAAAGACGCCAATACCCACAATCAATATTTAGACTATTTGATTAAGTTTGGCATGTTTGGTTTTGCCGTACTGGTATTTTGCTTTTACGCCTATGTTAAAAAAGCCCTTGACACATCTAATTTTACATATTTGATGTTTTTGATTTTAGTTCTTACCTGTATGTTAACTGAAAATATCTTGAGCAGGCAGTTGGGTATTGTTTTCTTTTTTTTCTTCCAAAGTTTGTTTTTCTTTTTGGGAAGTAAAGATTTCAAAACGCTTTCTGGACAAAAAGGTTGAGTAGTGTCCGCAAACACTATAGAAACAGCAGAGGTATTATTGAAATTAAACTTAACTTTGAAAAAGATAATTCAGTTATACAGAAAACCAGCTTATGATTTAAAAGCTGGTTAAGTGTATTATTTAAAAATCGAGCAGTAACTAATCGTCAGTTTTAAGTTGTATTGTATATTCATACCTATAGTTTAAGGTATTAAAATTAATACGCCCTTAATGAAACATAATAAATTCGATGAGTCGTTTTAAAATTGCGCAATCGTTAATTTTTAATAAATAAATAGATTTCTTTTGTAGATTTTATATCATAAGCAACTACAGTTCGAAATTAATGACCTAGTTTAAACAAGTATAATGGCTAGACGCTCTATATTAAACTCGCTAGAACGTAAGTTCATTCTTTTAATAGGTGATTTACTTATAGTCATAGCTAGTCTGAATTTTTTTGTGCAAGAGGTTATAGACATACAATTTATTTCCGTCAAATTAAATGTGGTAGTCTTTAGCTTTGGAACCTTATCTTTCTTTGTATTATCCTATATTTTAGATTTTTACAACTTACAAAGAACACTAAAACGTAAGTACGTAGTATCTCAAGCTTTATACATTACTTCTTTATTTGTTCTGACGGTATTTATTTTTACGCTAATACTTTTTGATGCGAGTTTTTGGATAAAGTATCTGCTTGTGTTTTTATTATTAACACCTATCGAAGTCTCGTTGTGGCGTCTATTTTTCGTGAACGTTTTCAGAATTATTCCTACTACACGAAATGTTTTATTTATATATGACATTGATAATCAAGCAGAAGTTAAGAGTGTTACAAATACTATTGATGGAGGTGATGAAGAGACATTTTATAGGGTTAAATTAACGTACGATATTAATCAGAATGTTCCTATTAGAATGAGTTTTTTAAAAGCCATGGACAAGATAGACTCTTGGATAATCAACGTTAAGAACTATAACGATCTTCCAGAGGATATTGAGAAAATGATACTAAGGAGTATTTTAAAGGGCAGGGAGGTAATATCATATACCTCTTTTTATGAAAACACTTATGAAGCTTTACCCATACAATCCCATAACGACAGTTTTTATGAGATATTACAGCTTAGGAATAAGAAAATAAGGTACTTACAAACTATTTTTGGCTTTAGCATTAATTTTACTTTAGCACTGTTTGTAGGTGTTGTCTTTTTGCTTTGCGCCCCTTTTGTATGGTTTTTTAATTTATTCTTTAATAGGGGTCCTTTGTTTTACACGCAAAAAAGGGTAGGGCTACACGGAAAAGAATTTAAAATTTATAAATTTAGATCCATGGTTGTTGATGCGGAGAAGGCAGGTGCTAAAATGGCAACAAAGAACGATGCAAGAATCACACCATTTGGTAAAATTTTAAGGGCATTTAGGATAGACGAGTTACCTCAAATTATATCAGTAGTAAAGGGTGACATGCAGTTTATTGGGCCTAGACCAGAGCGGAAAGTCTTTGTGAACCAGCTTAATAACCGTGTTCCTTTTTATGCCGCTCGTCATTTAATCCGTCCAGGTATAACAGGTTGGGCTCAGGTAAAATATAAGTATGGGGAGAACTTGGATGATTCCATAAAAAAGTTGGAATATGATTTATATTATATTAAAAACAGGTCTATTACTTTGGACATTAGGATTGTTTTTAAAACAATAACAACAGTGCTGTTTTCTAGAGGATTGTAATATGAAAAAAATATTAATAACAGGAGCAGCAGGATTTTTAGGGTCTCACCTATGCGACCGTTTCATAAAGGAGGGATACTATGTAATAGGTATGGATAACCTGATTACCGGTGATCTTAAAAACATAGCCCATTTATTTCCTTTGGAGCATTTTGAATTTCACCATCACGACGTATCCAAGTTTGTTCATGCATCAGGTAAGTTGGATTATATATTACATTTTGCTTCACCGGCAAGTCCCATTGATTATCTTAAGATTCCAATACAAACCTTGAAAGTGGGTTCTTTAGGCACCTTAAATTTATTGGGACTCGCAAAGCAAAAAAATGCTAGGATTTTGGTTGCATCTACCTCAGAGGTATACGGAGATCCCTTGGTCCACCCACAGACTGAGGAATATTATGGCAATGTAAATCCAGTAGGGCCTAGGGGCGTGTACGATGAAGCTAAACGCTTTATGGAGTCCATTACTATGGCCTACCATCGATTTCACGGCCTAGAAACGCGTATTGTGCGTATTTTTAATACATATGGTCCCCGAATGCGTCTTAATGATGGTAGGGTTGTCCCTGCATTTATGGGGCAGGCCTTAAGAGGTGAGGATCTAACCGTTTTTGGAGATGGCTCCCAAACCCGCTCTTTCTGCTTTATAGATGATTTGGTTGAAGGCATATACCGATTGTTATTTAGTGATTATGCTGAGCCGATGAATATTGGAAATCCGCACGAAACAACAATTAAGGAATTCGCAGAGGAGATTCTTGCGCTTACGGGCGCTAATCAAAAGATTATTTTTAAACCCTTACCTACAGATGACCCAACACAACGGCAGCCAGATATCATAAAGGCAAAGGAAATATTGCATTGGGAGCCGAAAGTAGGGCGTACAGAAGGATTAAAAATCGTATACGATTACTTTAAATCCTTAACGCCAGAGGATTTACAAAAAAAGGAACATAGAAATTTTTCCAAAAGATAATTTATATCAAGCTAGGCAAAGCATACTTTTGCCAAAATTTTAAAACGAATGAATATTCTTATTTTAGGCTCTGGAGGCCGCGAACACGCATTGGCATGGAAACTAAAGCAAAGCAAAAAATTAAACCAGCTTTTTGTAGCTCCCGGTAATGCAGGTACGGCTCAAATCGCGAAAAATATACCGATTAGTGTAAATGATTTTCTTGAAATAAAGAAGTTTGTGTTGGCTAATCAGGTTGAAATGGTCATCGTTGGACCAGAAGATCCTTTGGTCAATGGGATACATGATTATTTTCTTAAGGAGGCAGATTTGGCTATGGTTCCAGTGATAGGGCCTCAGAAACTCGCCGCTACCTTAGAAGGTAGTAAGGAATTCGCAAAGGAGTTTATGATGCGTCACCAAATTCCAACGGCACTGTATGAGAGTTTTACAGCTGCAACTGTGACCGAAGGTTTTAAATTTATGGAAACCTTGAGTCCGCCTTATGTATTAAAGGCAGATGGTCTTGCCGCTGGTAAAGGAGTGGTAATCCTAAATGACTTAGAAGAAGCTAAGATGGAGCTCAAAGCCATGCTTGTAGATGAGAAATTTGGTTCGGCCAGTGCAACCGTTGTTATAGAAGAGTTTTTGGACGGTATTGAATTAAGTGTTTTCGTCCTGACCGATGGCGTCAATTATAAAGTACTTCCTACAGCTAAAGACTACAAACGTATCGGTGAAGGGGATACAGGACTCAATACAGGGGGTATGGGCGCTATTTCGCCAATTCCCTTTGGGGATAAAGTGCTTATGGATAAGATTGAGCAACGCATAGTAAAGCCTACCGTAGAAGGCCTTAAAAAGGATAACTTGCCTTATAAGGGTTTTATATTTATAGGGCTTATAAAAGTAGGGGACGATCCCAAAGTAATTGAGTACAATGTACGTTTAGGGGACCCTGAGACAGAAGTGGTTATTCCACGTATTAAGAACGATTTGGTGGAATTGTTTCAAGCTGTTGCCGATGGCACGTTGCAAACAATTGATCTCGAGATTGACCCACGTAGTGCAGTAACGGTAATGACGGTTTCTGGGGGTTATCCCGGTACTTATGAGAAAGGAAAGGAAATCATTGGAATCGATAAGATTACTGATTCCCTCGTATTTCATGCAGGCACAAAGGAGAAGGATGGGAAAACAGTTACAAACGGCGGTCGTGTTATGGCCATTACTTCTTTTGGAGCGGATTTTAGATCGGCCTTGGAGATATCCTATAAGAATGTTGGAAAACTCTCGTTCGAAGGGATGAATTACAGAAGAGATATCGGATTCGATTTATAAGAGTATAATTAAAAAGCACCGTTTAAGTTGATATAGATACCAACTTAAACGGTGCTTTTTAATTATATAAACTAGTGGTTACAAGTAGGAGTGCGATGTAACAGATTTATCCTCTTCACCACTATCGTTGTATTTTTTCAGTTGTAACATCCAATAGACAAAAGCTACTGAGCCAATTAGCATAAAGAACCAATTGATGCTATTGGAAAGCGTCCAACTTTCCATAAAACGCAACATATCCAACGGCGCAAACAGAACGTTTACAAATAAATCCTCGATACCTTCAAATAATGACTTCATCTTATTCCTATATTTACACTGCAAAAGTATAAAAATCGTAGATGATTTCAAGCATTTTTGGAAAAACAAAACCCATAAACTTAATAATTTTACTCGGTTTTTTGTTTTTCTTTTATTGGACGGTACAACTCTTTCTTCTAGAAATAGACTTTTCTATCAATTCTATAGCGGTTGAAATTGTTGTTCTAATAATTCTTCTGTTCAGTGTTTTTACAGTTGACTTCATTGTAAACAGAAACAAACTTACCGGAGCAAATTCATATGCTGTATTTTTTTATACGCTATTGTTTGTGCTTTTTCCACAAACCGTATCGGACAGTAATGCCGTGTTATGCAGTTTATTTCTTCTGCTAGCTACTAGAAGACTATTGAGCATAAAGTCCTTAAAGGACATAAAATCAAAAGTGTTCGATGCTACGCTTTGGGTGTTTACCGCTAGTATTTTTTATGATTGGGCCATTTTGTATTTGATTCTCGTCTTGGTTACAATCTATATTTATGACCCAAAGAACATACGGAATTGGCTAGTGATTTTTTCTGCCACCTTTTCGTTTCTCATGATAACATATATGGTTTTGGTACTGGTTGGCAATCCTAGTTTTTTAGCATCCCATTATACCTTTACTATTGATTATGCTTCCATTTATCCGCTAAAATGGGATTCGAGTATTAAGGTAAGTACTTATATAATCATTAATCTTATTCTTGCCTTTTGGTCCTTTTTGGCATTAGGCAAGGCAGGTACAGGAAAAATTATAACTATTAGACTCGTAGCGCTTTCATTTGTTATAGGTTTATTGATTAATTTACTAGTACTTACAGAAAGCACCTTTCCTATTATTATTACCTTTTTTCCTTCTGTGATTTTCATTTGTAATTATGTTGAATCTATTAAAAGGAATAACCTTTTAGAACTGTTACTTCTATTAAGTGTTGTTATACCTTTAATGTTATTTTTTGTTAAATTATGGGTCGGGTAATTAGGATTATATTTGTAAAAAA
>CAYGUY010000011.1:5164-25745 GCA_964353165.1 uncultured Maribacter sp. | reverse complement strand
ATGTTATTTTTTGTTAAATTATGGGTCGGGTAATTAGGATTATATTTGTAAAAAAATGGAGTAGCTATGTTCAGTAAATTGGCGTTTGGCATTTTTGAGGAAAGTATCAAAAACTATCACATTAAGGACGATGTTTATCAAGCGTTTTCCAATCCGTATCCAGCGGATAGTATTGAGCACTTGCTATATCGAAAAAATTGGATAGACACGGTGCAATGGCATTACGAGGACATTATCCGAGACCCGGAAATAGAACCGAATGCAGCACTGACCTTAAAGCGAAAAATAGACGCCAGTAATCAGGACAGAACAGATTTGGTAGAATATATTGATAGCTACTTTTTAAATAAACACCAATCGGTAGAAATCAAGGAAAATGCTACCATAAACACCGAAAGTCCCGCTTGGGCCATAGACAGACTCTCTATTTTGGCTTTGAAAGTGTACCACATGAACGAGGAGGCAACACGTACCGACGCATCTCCTGAACATTTAGAAAAGTGTAAAACAAAACTCGCTGTTTTGCTCGAACAACGCACCGATTTATCGACCGCTATAGACCAACTCTTGGCAGATATAGAATCTGGTAAAAAGTACATGAAGGTCTACAAGCAAATGAAAATGTATAATGACGATGAGCTAAATCCGGTGCTGCGAAAAACACCTAAACCGTAATTTTTAGACATCTTATTTTCGCACTTTCAACAATATATTATAAAACTAATTTTGAAAGAGGCATCCAAACACAATGAAAGTATTCCCGGTCTGGAACTGCCTGCCGAACAGGCAGGAATCAAGCGGATATTAGTTATCCGTTTATCTGCAATGGGAGATGTAGCAATGACGGTTCCTGTATTACTTGCGGTTGTTCAAAAGTACCCAAAAGTTAAAATCACGATACTTACCAAGCCTTTTTTTGAACCGATATTAAATCAAATTCCAAATGTTGAGGTTCATAAAGCAAATGTCAAGGGAAAGCATAAAGGTATTTTTGGTCTTTGGAAACTATATAGAGAATTAAAATCAAGGAATGTTGATGGGGTTGCCGATTTGCACAACGTTCTTAGAAGTACAATCATAAAACAATTTTTTAGGTTGCAAGGTGTCCCTTTTTTTCAGCTCGATAAAGGTCGAAAAGAAAAAAAGGCACTCACGGCTGCCAACAATAAGGTGTTTAAACCATTAAAATCAATGCATCTGCGTTACGCCGATGTTTTTGCAGACTTGGGTTTTCCTATCGAACTTCAAAACGAACATGTCCTTCCCAAAAAGAAACTTTCATTAACTCTGAAAAGTAGTTTAGCAGCTGAGCATAGGAAATATATTGGAATAGCACCGTTTGCTGCCTTTAAAGGAAAGATGTATCCATTGGAGCAAATGAAAAGTGTTGTAAAGGAACTCAATACCCTTGGAACCTATCAAATCTTATTATTTGGGGGAGGACCAACGGAACAACAGATTTTGGAATCTTGGGAAATGGAATTGGAAAACTGTACATGTGTAGTTGGCAAAATTAGTTTCAAGGAAGAATTATCCCTTATTTCCAATTTAAAACTAATGGTGGCTATGGACAGTGGAAACTCACATTTAGCCGCAATTTACGGGGTTCCAACCATAACCCTTTGGGGTGTAACACATCCCCATGCGGGCTTCTATCCTTTTGGGCAAGACCCAAATAATGCGCTATTGGCAGATAGAGAGCAATACCCGTTGATACCAACCTCTGTGTACGGCAACAAGTTCCCTGAAGGGTATGACCGAGCCATGGAAACCATAGCTCCAAAAGAGGTGCTTCAAAAAATCAAGGAAGTGTTGTATATAACTGAATCTAAGCCGTAATATTTTTAGCTTCAATTAACTTGAAATATTGTTTAAGCTGACCCATAAAACGATATTTTCTTGCACTAGGTGATGTGCCGGCCATCAGTGTACGCACGCCAAAGTACGAGCTCATTAAGTAGGTAGCTACTGCTTCACAATCTGCATGACGATCTAGGTGACCATTATATTTTCCTTTTTGTAATGTAGAAACAAGATTCACTTCCCAAATAGAAAGAATATCGTTTAGGTGCTTCATAATGGTTTCGTTTCTTCCATTAAACTCGGATAAGAAATTGCTAAGAATACAGCCAAAGTCCATTTTATTTTGAACCGCAGTTTCTAGCGCGTCTTCAAAACATTGTGTAATTCTTACTATGGGGTTATCATGACCTTCAATAGGTTCTATTAATGTGCTATATACTTTTCTTGATAATAGATTTTGTACGATTTGAATAAAAAAGTCTTCTTTAGAATCAAAGTGATAGTAAAATGCGCCTTTACTCATGGAAAGTTCCTTTAATACGTCATCTACACTTGTGTTGTAATATCCTTTGGAGTAGAATAACTCTAATCCTTTAGCTTGCATCCGTTGCATGGTAGCCATGCGCTTTAGTGATTTGTCCATAATTTAAAGATTTGGGTTAATCCGACTATTTGGTCTATACAAAGAACCCTCAGATTATAATTTGGAACAGGATATTTGGACATACGGATGCAAAATATCGGTCAACGTACATAATATCGATGTACTACCTCCATTTTGTAAATAGTTACCGACTAGGCAGTCGGTTTAAGTGTAATTTTTGTTGGTTGAAAGTATAGGTTTACACAGTCTTCCGAAAGAAAATACAATTCAAATTAATACTAATTAGCGGTTATTGGATTATCTTGAAAACAAAATTCGACAAAACATTGACCATTAGATTCCTTTTTATTCTTGTATGCCTAATTATGTCTTTAGTCGTTAAAGCAAACGTTGCCGGGGGCATTGTAGTAGACGCCAAAACCGGTTTACCCCTTCCCTTCGTAAATATTTTGGTTAAAGGAACATCCAAAGGTACGGTTAGCAATGAAAACGGGGAATTTAAGTTGCCAGAGTTGGCTAACACTAGGTATACCGTATCATTTAGCAGTATTGGCTTTAAAACATATGAAGTGGATTATGGTAAGATAGTGGACGGCTTTACCGTTAAAATGGTTCCTGTGACTACAGATTTGGATGAAGTAGTGGTTATGCCAGACAGTACCTTACGGAGTTTTCTGCGTAAAGCCTATCATCGGATACCAGAGAATTACCCTAAAAGCGAAAGCGTGTCCGAGGGTTTTTATAGACAGTCGCTTACCAATGAAGACGGCTACTACTTAAGGTTCATTGAAGGGCTCGTCTCTAATTATAAAACTTCCTATAAAAATGCACAAGAAGGTACCGTAGAGGTGCTAAAGACAAGAAAGTATGTTGACCCTAAGAGTTATGAATCCTTGCCAATGTCCTTTTATGGAGGGTTTCATTTTGCCCATTCTGTAGACCATGTAAAGCGAAGAGCAAGTTTTCTAAAGCCCCATCCCGATTATGAATATAGCCTTCTCGAGCAGACTGTCTACAACGGAGCGGTTGTCTACAAGATTTACTTTGAGCCTACGAATAATAGCGCTAAAACTTTAAAAGGCTTGCTGTTTATTGATAGGGAAACCCTTGCCTATATCAGGATAGAGACGGAATTGACACAAAAAGGACTTAAAAAGAGAAGCAATAACATAGCAATGATGCGGTCTAAAGCGATATCATTAGAAAAGAGAATACAGGTAAATTATGCAAAACTGGATTCGGTATACTATTTAAAGGCCATCTCAGAAAACGAAAAATTGGAAAGTAATGGTAAAATTTTATTTAGTCCTTTAGAGTATGTTACCACAAAGTTTGAGACAAAGAATATTGCTAAAATAGGCTTCACCGATCAAATACCCATAACTTACACACCTGCTGAAGAGGCGGAGAAATATGTAGATAGTGATTGGAAGGATTACAATGTTTTAAAACTCAATTCTGAAATCGATTTAGACACTGTGAACACCAAATCCGAACTGTCACGGGAAGATCCAGTTGATTTCAGAGCAAAGCTTTTAAAACTTACAAAGAAATTACAAGCGGGAATATATATAAAAGCTAGGGGATTCCAGGGCACGGAACAACCAATCAGTTTACAATATCAAAGCCTTAATTTTAATCAAGACGATGGTGGGATTCCCCACCTTTTTTCAGTTAACACTCAGGTTGGCTATGCCCTAAATAAGAAAAATACGGTAGGAATTGAACAGGAATCCTCGTTGAGTCAAAGTTATTTTGTAATGGTAAATGAGATACAATTAACGCACTTTGTGCCCATCAAAACTACAGGAAAACCAATCTTGGGCACCGTATCCCTGGGTTGGCAATGGCACACCTTTGGCACAAGCTTAGGGCAACAGTCCTCTAATGAAGATTTCGACTTTGGTGGCCGTAGGCAAAAAAGAAGGGAAATACAAGCATATACAGGAATCAAGCAAAACGGTTTTACCCTCGGCACCGGACTTATGTTCAAGATTTCAAATATGTATTATTTGGACGTGTCAGCTGATTATTTTATTCCATTAAAAACGACTGATCTAATCATTTTAAAGGAACGTTCCGGTTTTTCTCCGTTTAGAAAAACAGCGATAGAAGAAATTAATAATCCTTCTATTTTGTATACTGCAAATGGATTACCGTCCACGCAAAGTGGTGTAAACATAAATCTGTTGTCCCTGTCTTTGGGACTTACTATGAAATTGAATTGATTTTTGGTTCAAAATTAGTATAATTGAGAATGTAGAAAATTATCGGTATCAACGAGTCCTCTGTTTCTTATGATGTCCAATAGCTCAAATTCATCTAAATCAGGGTTTCTGCGATTCAAGACCATTTTTTTAAACGCTTTTATAGCCTGCTCTGGATTTAGACCTATAATGTCTCCGCTATTGCCAGTTTGCAACTGGTTGCCGCAACAGTAAACACATACCGCATCAGATTTAATGCTCGGCAAACTACGAGTCTACGCCCAAGTACACAGCCTTTCATCTGAGTATGAATTTCCCCCTTTGGGGGTTAGGGGGCGTTTAAGCCACCGTCCCCTGACAACTACTTCCTGCTCCAGCAGTACAGCCATAGCAATGCTGAGAAATGATAATATTCCTATCATTCAACAAATCCTCATTATAGTCTTTAATGTGTTTTACTTTGCTAGCCACTTTTAAATCCAGCATCTGGTTGAAATCACAATCGTACAGCCAACCATCCCAACTAATGGAAATGGTATTGGTACACATGACATTGGCAACTGCAGCTGGATTATAGGCATCTACTAGCGCATACATATAGTCATCATAGTTTTCAGAGGCAATCAAATAATCTAAGAAACGTGCTATGGGCAAGTTGGTAATAGCAAACAAGTTGTGGAACTGAATATCAAAATCTTCTTTCAATGCTTTTTTAAAGTCTTTTTCCATAGCAGCTTGGTCACCTGGCAAATACGCACCGGAAGGATTGTAGACCAAATCTAAACGTAAAGAGCTACCAGGCATGCCGTACCCTCGTTCATTTAGTTCTTGTAAGGCCTTTATTGATTTATCGAAAACACCTTCTCCTCTTTGTTTATCCGTTTTACCTCTCGTCCAATGCGGCATAGAGGAAATAACATGTACATTATGTTTCTTAAAGAAATCCGGAAGGTGGTAGTATTTTTTGTTCGCTCTAATAATAGTAAGGTTAGAACGTACGATAAAATCTTTGATTCCCGCTTTAGCAGCTTCTTCCACAAACCATTCAAAATCCGGGTTCATTTCTGGAGCTCCACCAGTTAAATCCAAAGTATGGGCACCAGTGTTTTTAATGACTTCAAGACACTGTGCCATCGTTTCTCGGGTCATAATTTCTTTACGATCGGGACCGGCGTCTACATGGCAATGTTCACAGACCTGATTGCACATATAGCCTAAATTCAGCTGTAGGATTTCCAGCTTTTTTGGACGTAGCGGAAAATGTCCGATTTCAGAAATCTTGTCCTTAAAATAGGGCAGTTCGCCATCGGCAAAAATTCCACCGTTCAATATATCAAGCTGCTTGTTGGTCTGTGCCAGCTCGTTTCCTTTCGCTTTTAATGATTTTGTAGCCATTTTTTTATTTATTGTGGTTGAAGGTTTTTGGTTTTTGGTTGATGGCTGTCAGAACAAACCCAACAACTTTCAACGGGCAACAATCAACTATTTACATACTCAACTTATCATATTTATTCATCATCTGCACCCCATGTACCAATGTCGCGCCGCTTTCAATAGCTGCGCCAACGTGCACCGCCTCCATCATTTCTTCCTTGGTAATTCCCTTTTGCAAGCCGTCTTTGGTATAGGCATCAATGCAATAGGGACATTTGACCACATGGGAAACAGCTAAGGCGATCAAGGACTTCTCCCTAGCTGTTAGTGCGCCTTCTTCGAAAACGGTACCATAATAGTCAAAAAATTTAGTTCCGAGCTCTTCGCTCCATTCGGTTATTTTTCCAAATTTTCTTAGGTCTTTCGGGTCGTAGTACGAATCTGCCATCTTTTTTAGTGTTTTAGGTGCTATAGTTTTTTGTTGTTGTGTGCTATCTAAACGGATAGGAATTCCCTGTCCCATTTTTTCCAGTTCGGGTAGGATTTCCATATTGTCCCATATTCCGGAACTTAGGGTATCTGCATATTCTTCGGGCAGGTGATTTTTGAACATCAGCCGTTGTGCCTCGCTATGGTCATATTTAAAAGACCGATGAGTATAATTTAATTTTCCTTTGTCCAGCTCCAATACCATATACCATACTCTAGTGGTTCCGTCATTTGCTGGCATCCCAATAACACCTGGGTTTAACCACAGCTTTTCTTTTATAGATTGATGAAAAGGAAGTCCACAATGACCGGCAATGATTACATCACTTTCGGTATCCTCAAAGCACTTTTCTTTGCTATTATTGGCGTTGGATTGAAAGATGAATTCCGATGTATTTTCATAATTACCATGAACTACCGTAACTTTTTTATCGCCGTAGTCAAAAGTGATATATTCTGGAATGTCGGAAATCCATTGCAACGATTCATCCGATAAATGCCCTTTGGTAAACGGAAACCAAGTTTTTGAAAAGCCATCGCAACGGCTACCCACCTTAAAATCGCATCCACAATCTTCGCTATCGTTTGCCAATTGTAGTTCTACGTTACCAGCGATGCTCAAGGCGCCCCATGTTCTAAAGAGTTGAATGGTTTCTTCGGGCTGGGCACAGTAACCGGTAATATCTCCGGTACAAATACAGTTTTCCGGCGCGATACCTTCTTCATGAGCAATGGAAATCAATTTTTCCAGTGCCTGAAGGTTACTGTATACCCCGCCAAAGAGCAATAGCTTTCCGTTTTTTGGGCCTATATGTTTTATGCTCTTATCCATTTGGGTATAAAATAGAGAGTGATACAACTAAGAATCCCCCAGAAATTGATCCAGAGTAAATCCCCATATTTTCCATCAGTAAAGATTAAAGCATTCGGGAATGCCTTGAAAACCAACAAAAATCCGAATAAAATCCCACAAAAAACACTCAGATGAAAACTGATTTTAGGGGCTGTTCCTTTCCAAAACAGGAAAACCGGTGTCAACCCGATGACCATGGTTCCGCTAATGGTGGTAGCGGAAAGTATTTCGGCATCCAAAAATACGGGAATGGTACCCAAAATTGCAATGGCAACCATAGACCATCTTCCAAATTTGAGCGAATTCCCAAGTTTTAAATCGATGGCCAATAATTTTGAAAAGGATGAAAAGGTGGAGTCCAACGTAGAGGCCGCCGATGTAATCATGATAAAATTTATCACTAACAAAATAACCACGCCAAACGCTTTCCCTACTTCAACTGCGGCTTGACCTTGCATCCCTTGTGATTGGGCATATACTCCAATTATACTGAAAAGTATAATACATAATCCACCAATTATACTTGCCCATAGGAAGCTTTTCAACGTCACTTTGGGACTACTTAAAAATCCTCTATCGGTTAGAACAGGGTCATGAAAAGGATAACTGAAGGATTGTAATACTGCCGCAAAAAGGAGGTTTAATCCTGTTTCGAAGGACCATACTCCCGATGACATAGTTTTGTGTACGGTAAAATCGTTTTCAGGACTAAAAATGACGCCTAGAATAACTAATAACAGCACAGCAAATAGTCCCATTTGTAAAACATCGGTAAAAATGGAGCTACTCATTCCGCCTTTTAGGACGTAGGCAAGGGTTAGGGTAGTGAACACTAAAATGGACCAGTAATACGGACTCGTCCCCATATCCCCAAAATAGGAACCGATGACCATGGTATTGCTCCAAACTTCATTGAATAAGCGAATTGCGATAAGAATGGAAAAAACGGCCACGGCCCCCTTACCGAATTTTGACGTTAAGAAATGATGTATGCTGGTGTACTTGCCATGTATGCGCATTTTGTAAATGACAACTCCGGCTACCGCAAAGGAAACGTAATATCCCGCATACGCCACGCCACCCACAATCCCGTAATCCAAGCCTAGATTAGCAGCATTCGTAATGCTTTTAGCGAATATCCAAGAGATGATCAAACTCCCCATTAGCATAAACGCACTCGGACTTTTCTTCTTTTGAACCGCCTTATAAAACTGACCGGTATTTTTAGCCAAAGGAGAGATTAGGAACAATATCAAACTTGATAGTATGATTAAAGCCCACTGAAGCCCCCCAACTCCCTCCGCCCCCAAAAGGGGAGTTTTAATTAACGCTATGATACCATAAGAGTTCATCTATTCTTATTCCGTTTTTAAATTTTTATTCGTCCGTACTCTTTATCCGAGTATGCGTTCCCCCTTGGGGGGCTAGGGGGCTTTTTCCTCCGAGTAAGCGTTCTCTCCTTTGGGGAGTTAAAGGGGCTTTTTTTATCCCCCTTTGGGGACTAGGGGGCTTCATCCCACCAAACACTTACATTAATACTATTCCCATCGGTATTCGCCGCCGCTATATTGTAATTTGTGCTATTAAGTGCCTCTTCTTCTGCTGGATAGGGCATGCGAACCGGTATCAAATTATCGTTTAGACTAGCCGAAATTGTTTTTAGCCGTGGGAATTCTGTACGTCTGTATTCTACCCAACCTTCGTACCCGTTTATCATGTTAGATATCCATTTTTGGGTAATGATATTTTCTAATGGATTACCATTGTTGAAGGCTGCTGTTCCGGTTAGGTAATCTGCCGGAAGTTCCACTTGCCAGTAGTCAAAAGCTTGTTCAACGCCTATATTATATAAGGCTTGCGCATCGGCAGTTATAAAACCTTTCTGGGCGGCTTCCGCCAACAAGAAATGTGTTTCCATACTGGTCATGAAATTGGCATCCAAAACCCCTGTATTTTCTCGAAAAATAGTTCCTGCGAGGGAATAGTCCGCCAAAACTGCTGCATTTTGTGTCGCGTCTATTCCATTGAGCAAACCATTAAATTCTTCCAATTCGCTATTGCCGAATGGTCTGAACAGTTTGGAAATCCGTGGGTCGTTAAGATCGGTAAGAATTTCTTCCATGGTTTCGGAAAGCACAAAGTTGTTGAAATCCCCTATTCTGAGGCGTGCTAATCTAAAGTTGTTGGGTTCACCATCGTTAAAATCATAAGTGGCGTTTTCAGCATTATCGTCAATATAATTTCCGTCTGTTGCTATAGACTGTAGTTGTTCGGAAACATCCATTTTTCCCGAAATACGCATCAAGTGTTTTATACGTAAGGAATTTCCAAAACGGATCCATCCCTCCAAATCGCCCTGAAAAAGAATATCGCCTTCCAGGGTAATACTGCCGTTGTAATTTTCAATGGCTGCAATGCCTTTTTCTAGATTGTCCAGAATTCCGCCTTCCTCTAGATAAATGGATTCCTGAGTATCATAAACTGGGGTTACGGTTCCGTTAGTTCCCTTAAAAGCTTCCGAGTAGGGTACATCGCCGAACAAGTCGGTCAACCCTGCACTCATATAAGCTTTAAGAATGCGCGCCGGACCTTCATAGACCGCAAAGGTTTCGTTTTCTTGGGATAGATTTAGAATGATTTCATTGTCCCTTAAATTCTGATAAAAAATGGGCCAGGGATTTCCACCCAATTGGGGCGATTTTAAATTGTGACGATCAAAAAGGTTAAAATCCAATGCAGTAGTGTACTGTCCCAATAAGTTCCCGGCGGTAAAGCCTTCATAGGACATCTGTTCTCCATAGTCATAAATCACCTGTCTCAACAAAAGACTAGGCTGAACGCTTACAGGGGAATTGGGATTTGTGTTAATTTCCTCGAAATCTTGGGTGCAGGAGGTGATAAGTGTAAATACAAATGTCAAATACAAAAAAACACTCCCAAACTGACCTCTCCCCAGCCATCTCTCAGGGAGAGGGAGTTTATTATTACTAGTTTTGATTGAGTTTTGGAGTAAAATCGTCCTTGTTGTTTTAGATAACCCGTATATCTTCAACAATAAATTCGAAACATAACCTGTGGCCGGTCCCCCTCCTTGGGAGGGGTTAGGGGAGGATTTTTTTCTATATACTTTTTTCATCTTGTCTTCTCTTAAAAATTAAACCCCGCCTTAAAACCAATACTCCGCGTCGTTGCATAGGACATATCTTCCACACCACTGACAAATCCCTGCCCTTGCACCGCCAATTGTTCCGGGTCAAAATGGGGGTTTTCCGTGATGGCGAACAAGTTTCGCCCGATCAAGGACAGACTTAGGCTGGCATCTTGTTTAAACAGGTTGAGCTGATTAAAGGTGTAGCCTATGGAAAACTCTCTTAATTTTAGGAAAGAGGCGTCATAGGTATTGTTCTCCTCATGGTTTCGGTCATAAAATTGCCGGTAATAGCTTTCTGCACTCACGGCTACTGAATTTTCTATAAAAACCGGATTGGCTTCGGTTCCCGTGTTTATGACCCCTACTGGGATAATGCCTTCCTCGGGGCGAAAGGAGGTCTCTGCCAATTGTCCGCCAACATTTCCTAATGCCAGGGTTCTGGAAACTATAATTCCGCCTTGGCGCCAGTCCAGTAAAAAACCTAGATTCCAATTTTTGTAGGTGAATTGATTGCTAAAACCCAGCATAAAATCGGGATTGGAGTTTCCTAGTTCTTGTAGGTTATTATCTGGAATATATCTGCCTTCGTTGGTCAATATAAAATCGCCATTATCGTTTTTTAGATAGCCTGTTCCGTAAAGGTCGCCCACGCGCCCGCCTTCTTCTACCTGTAAAAATACCGTTTGGTTTTGACTGTCGTAAATTCTGGAGTAGGCGAGTGTAAGTCTGCCTTCCTCTTGAGGCAAATCTTCTACCGTTGCTCGGCTCCTACTAAAGTTAAAGGTGCTATTCCATTGAAAATTATCAGATATAATTGGAGAGATACCTGCAATGATTTCCAGACCTCTTGCACGGACTTTTCCGCCATTAACCACCTGTTGTGTAAAGCCGCTAGAGATACCAATGGGTAGGGAAATGATTTGATCTTCTGTTACCGCATCGTAGTAGGAAATATCAAAACGTAACTGATCGCTAAAGAACCGTATATCGGCACCAATTTCAAAGGAGGAGGTAGTTTCCGGTCGCAGATTGGGATTCGCAATGGTGTTTTGATTACTGAACGTAGGCTGACCATTAAACGGGGTCTGCGCTACAAAGGCACCTGTGGTTTGATACGGATTGGTATCGTTACCCACCTGCGCCCAACTGGCTCGTAATTGTGCAAAGGAAATCGCCTGGGGTAGATCTACCACTTCGGATAGTATAAAGCTACTGGAAAAAGAAGGATAAAAGAACGAGGTATTGTCTACCGAAAACGGGGTAGCCAACGCGCTGGACCAATCGTTTCGTGCTGTGATATCCAAAAACAGAAAGTCTTTGTAGCCAAACTTTGCCAATCCATAAAAGCTATTGATGCGTTTATTGGATTCAAACTCGAAGACTTCAATCGGCGAGGCACCGTTGGACAATCTAAAAATACCAGGTTGCGCCAAGCTGGTGGTTTGCGCCTGTGAGGTAAATGCTTTCTGGTCCAACCGGTTGCCGCCTAGGGAAATATCCATCTTTAAATTATCAAACTGATTGGTATAATTTACTAAAAAATCGGTATTGATTTCCCTAAAAAACACATCGTGTTCCGCGTAACCTCCATTTTGAAAGCGGTTAGAGCTAAACGCTCGGCGCAGTTGGCGCAGTTCACTGGAGTAATCCATTCCGCTGCGCACGGTTGCCGTAAGCTTATCCGTAATGTCATAGCTCGCGGAGATATTTCCAAAAACCCGATCTCGGTTAAAGGAGTTTCTGTTTTCGTTCAGGATAAAGAAGGGATTATCAAAAAAGGTGTAGTTATAGGAATATTGCTGCACTCCTTCCAGCCCTGGTTGCCAATAATCACGGAGGCTATCAATGTTCAAGGAACGCGGTCCCCAGGCGACCAAGGAATAGTTCACGTTTTCCGACCCGTAGCCGTTGGACGGTCGGTTATCACTTTGTGAATTCACGAAATTTATAGACGAATTAATGCGTAATCTATCCGTAGGCATAAAACCCAGTCGCGCGCTTACGGTCTGCCTGTCCAAATTCACTCCGGGAATAATCGACTCACTACGCAAATCGGTAAAGGAAAGTCTATAATTGCCTTTATCAAATCCATTGGAAATGGCAATGTTGTTAATGAGCGTCGTGCCTGTTTCGTAAAAATCCCGTAGGTTGTTGGGATTTGAACGGAACTCCATTGGGGTAATTGGCAAACCACTATATAATGAGGTATCACCGCCACGAACTATAGAACCATCGGGCAGGGTAACCGGACTGTCAAATTGGGGAATTAGGTTGCCTACATCCAATCGTGGTCCCCAACTATAGGTAATGTTATCGCTAGTACCACCGCCTAGACCGTCTACAAACTCGAAGACTCCAGATTGCCCTTGTCCGTATTCATTTTGAAAATCGGGCAGTTGGAAGGCAGTGTCCACAAAAAAACTAGTGTTGTAGCTAATACCCAGCCCTTGGGTCTTTTTACCACTTTTGGTCTCAATAACGATAACACCATTGGAGGCTCGTGTTCCGTAAAGGGCAGCGGCACTAGGTCCTTTTAAAACAGAAACTGCTGCAATATCATCCGGATTTACCTCCATGGCACCGTTCCCGAAATCTATTTCCTGAAAACCGGCAGCCGCCTCATTGGTAAAATTGAAGACCGAATTGTTATTAATGGGCACGCCATCCACTATGAACAAGGGATTGTTATTGGAAAAAGATGCCTCCCCACGGATGGTAATCTTAGAGGAAGACCCCACACCGGTTGCTCCCTGTGTAATGGTAACACCCGCTAACTTTCCAGTAAGATTATCCAAAAAGTTGACCGCTTTGACTTCGGTTACGCCTTTGGCATCGAGGCTTTGTACCACATAACCTAGTTCTTTAGTTTCCCTTTTTAGGCCTAAGGCCGTTAATACAACTTCATCTAATTGCTCGGAGGATTCCAGTAAGCTTACGTTTATAACAGATCTACCACTTAAAGGAATATTTTGTGTTTCATAACCTAAAACCGAAAATTTTAAAACGCCTGAGGAGTTAGGTATGGTTAAGCTGTACTTTCCTTCCTCATTTGATAATGTCCCTTTATTTGTGCCGATGAATTGTACATTAACAAAGGGAATCGGTGCGCCATTGGCTTCTGTAATGGTACCGGAAATAGTTTCTTGTGCAATTGCAATAGTCGCTATAAACAAAGTTATAGCCAACAATGAATACTTCATGTAGTCGTTTAGAATGTGTTAGTGCTTTAGATGGAAATATCCATCGTTTCAATAAAACTTAAGAATGAAGTAGGAACGGAGACCCTTTGTTGGAAGGTTGCTGAAGAAAAATGAAATTAAATATAGAAAGAACGAAACATTGAAGTGTTGCACTTAGTTGTACTGATAATGCTAACAATTGCAATAGGGCGATTGCAATAGATTTTCGGAAAGCCGCCAATCGTTTTACGTCGCTAAAGGTATCTATATCGCTAAGCACAGGTAATTGATGCAGAACGCTGTCCGTTTGGTTCAATAGAGAAGAAATCCGATGGAATAAACTAAACCGTTGCCAAGGAAGTCTATTAAAGGTTTCTTGGTCAAAGTTGGACTGATTGATGCCCATCAGGTAAAAACCACCATCTAAAGACGGTCCTAACACCGTTTTTCCTTCTTGTAAGGCATGATGTGCCTTTAATAAATGTCCTGTTTTTAGTTGGGGCGTGTCATTTCCTATAGTGATGATATTGTCAAAACCATTTTCAAAAACGGCTTGGATGGCGTTTGTAAAACGCTCGCCAAAGGATTTTCCTTGCTGTTCCGTTTCTGTAAAATGAAAATATGGTAGACCGGTTTTTTCTACTTTCCGGAGTGTTTCTTGGGTAAGCGCTTCAAACAAACCTTCACCTTTTGGTATTGGTTTGTGTGCTAATTCTGTGTGGGCAGAATTTGCAAAGACCAGAATGGCGGTGTTATTGGAATACTTCAAAAGGTTCTTTTTCTTAGCTAGGTAAACTTACGATAAAAAATGCTAAACCTTTGGTCGTCCTGGTTTTCAGACCTTACAAAAAATCAAATTTTAACAAAAATGTCATTTTGACAGTAACCGACTAATCGGTTGCTTGTTAGATTATCAAAATGGATGCATCAAAGGGAAAAACAACGTCAATGAATTAATAAATGCGCTGTACAACCTGAAACACGACATTATTGCAACCAAAAACCCCAAAAACCGACCCGTTAGTCTAAAAAAACAGTTAAAAAATGAGCAAATTTTAAACTTTTTTTAGCGATTTACGGTGTTGTAATGGCACAGGATTTGTCAATAAAGTCAAGGAAATTATAAACCGAAAAGCATTTAATTTAAAGTAATATACAATGACACAAAAATCAGAAAGAAAAAACGGAACAAGAGTATACTTGTTTTCAGCATTGATAGCCTTAGTAGTAAGTTTGGTCGTACTTGCGGTAAGTCAGAAATTAAATGAAAAGCCTGTAACTCTTATTCAAAAAGAGGGAGTGCAAGGAAAGCAGGTGCTGTATACGGCGGATAAAGACGGGAACATTACCCCTCTGGATTTTACAAAGACGACTACCAAAGTACTGGACGCCGTTGTGCATATTAAGTCTACACAAACAAGTACATCCTTTGGGAATCAAGGAGCAAGGGAATTGCCGGATCCTTTTAAAGAGTTCTTTGGGGATATGTTCAAAGGTCAGTCTCCACAACAAATGCCATCTCAACCTAGGATAGGAACCGGGTCTGGGGTCATTATTAACGACAAGGGATATATTGTGACCAATAACCACGTAATCGAAAATGCGGACGAGGTAGAGGTAACCCTGTACAACAATGAATCGTATAAGGCTACGGTCATCGGCACCGATCCAACTACCGATTTGGCATTGCTACAAATAAAGGCGGATAACCTGAAAACCATGGCCTTGGTAAACTCGGACGATGTTGAGGTCGGAGAATGGGTGTTGGCCGTGGGTAACCCTATGGGACTAAACTCTACGGTGACCGCAGGTATTGTAAGTGCCAAAGCTAGAAGTATCAATATTAACCGGGAGAAATTTGCCGTGGAGAGTTTTATCCAAACAGATGCCGCCATTAATCCTGGAAACAGTGGAGGTGCATTGGTGAATTTAGACGGTAACCTGATCGGTATCAATACCGCTATTGCCAGTAGAACCGGAACCTATACAGGCTATGGTTTTGCGGTACCCAGTAATATTGTCACCAAAGTAATGGAAGACTTGTTAAAGTACGGTACCGTACAACGAGGTATGCTAGGGGTAACGATACGAACTATGGACGGAGCCTTGGCCAAGGAGAAAAACGTTGATTTCACCACCGGTGTCTGGGTGGAGCAAGTTGGTGAAGATAGTGCAGCGGATAAGGCCGGTGTGCTTTCCGGAGATATTGTTTTAGAAGTCGATGGAGCAGAAACCAACTCTTCTCCAAGGTTACAGGAACTTATTGCCGGAAAAAGACCCGGAGATGAAGTCACATTGCTGGTAAACAGGGAAGGTAAGGAAAAGGAGATAAAGGTGGTATTGGAAAATGCCAAAGGAAATACTGAAATCGTTAAAAAAGAGAAAAAGGAAATATTGAATTTACTCGGTGCCGATTTTGAAACCTTGGATAAGGATTTAGCGAAAAAATTGGATATTGACGGGGGTGTTCAAGTAACCAAGCTATACGCAGGAAAACTAAGAAGTGAAACCCAAATGCGCGAAGGTTTTATCATTACCCATATTGATGGTAAAAAAGTAAAAGAGATAGCTGATGTTGCATCAATGCTCGAAAACAAAAAAGGAGGCGTTATGTTAGAAGGCGTTTACGAAGACGGTAATACCTATTATTATGCCTTTGGAATAGATTCATAACAAGATTTGGTTAATTTTGATGCCGTATTGTGTTTAAGCTATACGGCATTTTTATTCAAATAATACAATGAACGTTCAACAATTTGAAAACAAGACCCTAGGTCTTGTCCTTTCCGGCGGTGGAGTGCGCGGTATGGCACATATAGGCGTCATAAAAGCCATGGAAGAATTTGGCTTGGATGCCAAAATTATCTCGGGAAGTAGCGTTGGTGCTTTGATTGGTGCCTTGTATGCGAACGGTAATTCGGTATTGGATATGATGCGTTTTTTTAGGGAAACGCCTTTATTTAAGTATAATTTTTTTGCTTTGGCCAAACCTGGTTTAATCGATACCGAACGCTATATCGATATCTTCAAGGCGTATTTGCCCCATGATAGTTTTGAAGGCCTGGAAAAGGAACTTCACGTTGTAGCCACGAATTTAGAATTGGGAGAGGAAGAATTTATAACGAAAGGGGAACTCATAAAACCCTTATTGGCATCAGCGGCCTTGCCTCCAGTCTTCAGTCCGGTTAGTTATAACGGGATGTTGTATGCAGATGGTGGCATCATGAACAATTTCCCATCCGAAGCCGTAATGAATAAGGTCGATTTTGTAATCGGCAGTAATGTCTCCATCGTATCCAAGTTACAAAAGAAAGACCTGAACAACTCCATCCAATTAACCGGCAGGGTAAGTGGTTTGATGATTTATGCTATCAACAGAGAAAAAATAAATAATTGTGATTTGGTCTTTGAACCTAAAGAATTGGAACATATTGGCATCCTAGACCGTAAAGGCTTGGAAAAGGCCTATGCTATAGGGTATGAAACTGCGGTAAGGGGATTTGATAAAAACAGCCCCCTCTAGCTCCCCCAAAGGGGGAGAACGCTTACTCGGACGTAGGCTTTTAATAGGTGAAATTAATTGTAAATATTAATTTAGTTAGCACCAACTTATTCATTAATGGTTGTTGCCGACAATAATATTTATTTAAGCCTTACAATTCTCCCCTGTTGTTCGAATAATAGGGTGTCATTTTTTAAAATCCCATTGTAGAATAGTGTATCGCCTTTTATTTTTAAAACTTCAATTTTTGCGCCGCCTGCATCGTTAATTAATAGTTCTAGCTCATCTAATTCGTTTAGTTGAGTATCATAGGTCAGAATCCAGTTGCAATCGTCTAAATATTTTACTAGTGCGTGAGTACTATCTCCCGTTTTTTCCCATTCAACTTGCCGTCCATTTTCACGAATTATTTTAGAAGTAACGGGATAAATAGAATCCCCGGGAATAAGAAATGTCCCGTTTTTAAAATCTGCGCTTGTTTTCACATGTCCACAAGAAAAAAGTACGCTAACAGAAATGAAAAAAACAACTATTTTTTCATTTTGTATCAATTAAAACAACCGAGTAAGAGTTCCCCCTTCGGGGGCTAGGGGGCTTTCTCCCCTTTTGGGGGAGTCAGAGGGGGCCTACACATCATCATAATCCACCGTTAAGGTAGCTGTAATAGGATGTGCTTGGCAGGTAAGGATGTAACCATCTGCAATTTCACCATCGGTAAGGATTTGGTTTTTAACCATTTCCGCTTTTCCTTCTTTAACCTTTGCGATACAACTACTGCATACCCCGCCTTGGCAAGAATATGGGGCATCGATATTTTCTTTGAGTACGGCATCCAGTACGAGCATCTTTTTGTCCATCGTAATTTCAAACTGCTCGTCGTCTACAATGACTTTGACCGTTGCTTGCCCTTCGGCAACTACTGGCATTTCCTCTTTTATTTCGGTGCTGGTAAACAGTTCAAAATGGATTTTATCTTTTGGGACATCATTGTCGACTAAGGTATCGGTAACCAAATGAATCATCTGTTCGGGCCCACAAAGATAGTAGCCGTCAAAAACGATATCCTTATGTTTATTTTTTAGGGCGTAGTTTACGGTAGCCGTATCTATTCGTCCAAATAAGGCGTTATCTTCCTTAGCCTGACTGTTCGTGAAATAAGTAAAAAATCGGTTTGAATAATCTAGCTGTAGTTTTACCAAATCGGTATAGAACATGGTTTCATCGTATGATTTGTTGCCGTACACCAGTACAAAGGTGTTTTTGGGATTACTGTCCAGCACCGTTTTGGCAATACTCATAATTGGCGTAATTCCGCTACCTGCTGCAAAAGCGGCTATATTTTTCACCTCGGCCGATTTAAAGGTAAAACGACCTTCTGGAGGCATTACTTCCAATACATCTCCAACCTGTAGTTTGGTATTCGCGTAATCAGAAAATCCGCCACGATCTACTTTTTTAATACCGATGGTGATATCCGTCGCTGTTGGTGCCGAACTAATGGAATAGGCGCGTCGTAGTTCTTTTCCTTTAATTTCTTTCTTTATGGTAATGTATTGCCCTGCCGTGAACGCAAAGTCCTGTGCAAGATTTTTAGGAATTTCAAAAGTTACCGCCACGGAACTAGGGGTTAATTTTTTGATTGCTTTTACGGTTAGCGCATGAAAATCGGCCATAATTTCTTTCTTCATTAAAGTAGAATGCAAAATTAAGCAATGCGATACCGATACAAAACGGAAATTTAAAAAAAACATACATAGAATTCTTATGCATAAGAAAATTATGTATATATTTAGCTTTTGGTTGGCAGAGGGTAGTTTGTAGTCGGTAGTAAAATAAGTATGGAGTATTAAGTATTTAGTACAAAGTATTTCTTGTGTGGCTATCTTTTCATAAAACCAGAAAAGCAAAGCTTTTTCTGAGCCATTCTATAACGAGTTGGCCAAGCACTTTAATTAAGTTGCTGAGAGCGCTAGAACAAGGACTAACTACTTTGTACTAAATACTAATTACTATTTTATAAAAATGGCAAATTCAAAATTATATAAAGGCAGTTTAAATACGATTATCCTAAAGTTGTTGGATGAAGAGGGCAAGATGTACGGTTACGAGATTACCCAAAAGGTAAAGGAGCTCACAAAGGGAGAGTTAAAAATTACCGAAGGGGCGTTGTACCCCGCATTGCACAAATTGGAGGCCGAAGGGCTGTTGGATGTTGAGGTGGCGAAAGTGGATAATCGCCTACGCAAATACTACAAACTTACTGAAGAGGGACAAAAGGAAACGGTAAACCGTTTGGTCGAACTAGAGGAGTTTATACGAAGTATGCAGCAATTGGTGAATCCTAAATGGAGTATTAATTAAAAGCCAAAAGATGACTTTAAGCAAGATGCAATACAAAGAAATAGAAGTTTATTTGGAAACCAAAGAAGTTTGCCAGATAGATATAGTCTATGAGATTTTAGACCATATCACATCTGGCGTGGAAAGTTCTATGGAAGGCAACAAGTTAGATTTTGAAGAGGCTTTTAAGTTGGAGAAAGTCAAATGGGAGTCGGAACTAAGTTCGTATCAGCTTACCAGCTATAACATCGACTTTAAAACACCAAAAATCGTTTTAAGGCACTATTGGATTGTTGTCAAAGAAATGTATGCCAAGGCAATCATTATGACCTTGGGAGCACTTATACCTTTGTTCCTGTTTTTAAAGTCTGGGATGGTTCCCATTCAAAGTTTTCACACGGTTTTCGGATATTTTTATGTAGCAGCGTTTATAGGAATTGCATTTGCTTTTTTAAAGATTAAAGCTCAGGACACCAACACGGTAGACAAAATCATGTTCAAGGCCACCATGGGCTATTTCATGGTGTGGCTTGTGGTTTTTAACCCTATTGTCACAAAGTTGTACTGGGTGTATCAAGAAGGTCTATTTATGGATGTGTTTTTCTTTATACACGTGTTTCTAGTTTGTTTTTCTTTCAATTTTATCGATTTGTATAAGGCACATATAAAAAAGGTGAAACTGTATTCGGTATGAAATTGAACCAAGATGAAATAGAGCAACTCCTAGCAGAAACCTACCCTGAATATAAATTTCAATACAAAGTGTAACAAAAAATAGTTTTAGATTACCAATCATCAGAACGTTTAAACCAACCGACTATGTTCAAAATCTTTACCGGACTTCAATGGAAGTCGTTTTTTAGGTCCGCTACCTTTGGGAAAAGCCTAGGGTTAAAAATCCTAATGGGATTCTTTGGGGTGTATATGTTAATTTCACTTGCAGGAGCGGGTGGAGGCATGTATTTTATCCTAAAAAAGATTTTTCCGGATCAAAGTCCTATGTGGACCATCAGTCAGTATTTTGTTTACTGGGTACTTATAGAGCTGTTTTTGCGCTACTTTATGCAAAAGCTACCGGT
>CAYGUY010000011.1:0-5064 GCA_964353165.1 uncultured Maribacter sp. | reverse complement strand
GGCAGTATTATCGTACTAGGCTATGCGCTCAATTATTTCGGCGTCTTTGATATCAAAGCCTTTTTCGCACCCGTTTTCCACGCCTTATATGCCTATCCCATTACGGTATTGGTTCCTGTTGGTCTTGCCGTACTTATCTACTATATCAACTATAAGTTCTTGTATAACAAAATCTATTTGGATGCTACGTTAAAACCGAAATCTGTTGAAGCCAACACCAGTGATATGGCATGGGCCAAGAAATTCGGTGAAATGGGTCCTTTCTTGCAGTTAGATTTGAAAATGATATGGCGTAACAAGCGTACCAAAAGTCAGGTATTTATTTCTTTATTGTTTGTTTTTTATGGATTGATATTTTATACTCAGGACATCTATGCGGATATGGTACCCATGAAAGTATTTTTAGGTGTTTTTATGACGGGTATCTTCCTGAGTAATTTTGGGCAGTTTATCCCTGCTTGGGATAGTAGTTATTATTCCATGATGATGTCCCAGAATATTCCGTTACGCAAGTATTTGGAATCCAAAGCCAGTTTAATTTCGGTAAGTGTGGTAGTGATGTTTTTATTGACCATCCCTTATATTTACTTTGGTTGGGAGGCATTGGCTATTAATTTTGCTTGTGCGTTGTATAATTTGGGAGTGAATATACCGGTCATTTTATTTTTTGGCTCGTTCAATAAGAAACGAATTGAATTGGATCAGAGTCCGTTCGGTAATATGCAGGGTACCAGCGCTACACAGTTTCTAATTATGCTTCCGGTCTTAGTTGCGCCAATAGTGCTCTTCTCTATTTTTTATTATGTGATTTCTTTTGAAGCAGCGGTTATCGTTTTATCCGTTATGGGCGTTATAGGCTTTGCCATGAAGAATTATTTGTTAAACCTTGTAACCGAACAGTACAGAAAAAAGAAATACGGAATGATAGCCGGATTCAAGGAGAAAGCAAGCTGATTTTAAGAGACAAGAGACAAGAGACAAGAGACAAGAGACAAGAGACAGGCCCTAATATTGGCCCAACAATAAACTATCAACCAACAACAGATAACTTAAAATAATACAATGATACTAACTGAAAAATTAACCAAAACGTACGGAAAGCAAACAGTACTTAATATAGACCACCTAGAAATTCCTAAAGGACAGAGTTTTGGCTTGGTGGGCAATAACGGAGCGGGTAAAACAACTTTTTTTAGCTTGTTGTTGGATTTAATTCAACCGAGCTCTGGCCATATTACATCCAATGAAGTGCAAGTAAACACCAGTGAAGCCTGGAAACCCTTTACATCGTCCTTTATAGATGAGAGTTTTTTAATAGGCTATCTAACCCCAGAGGAGTATTTCTACTTTATCGGAGACCTTAGAGGAGCAAACAAAGCCGATGTGGATGCCTTATTGGCCCAATATGAGGATTTTTTCCATGGTGAAATTTTGGGTCAGAAGAAATATTTGCGAGATCTTTCAAAAGGAAATCAGAAGAAAGCGGGAATTGTGGCCTCTTTTATAGGAAATCCGGAAGTCATTATTTTAGACGAACCTTTTGCCAATTTAGACCCTACCACGCAAATTAGGTTAAAAGGAATCATTAAGGAGTTGGCAGATAAAGATAACGTAACCGTGCTTGTCTCTAGTCATGATCTTATTCATGTAACGGAGGTTTGCGAACGCATCGTTGTGTTGAATAAGGGTGAGGTAGTCAAGGATATTCAGACATCTGCGGAAACATTAAGGGAATTAGAGGCCTTTTTTGCAGGTTAAGTACTTTACAATTATAGTAAAGAACTGCATTTCATCGATAGTTGTAAAATTATATATGAACCGACTGTATAGTCGGTTTTTTGTTTTAATACATTTTATTTTGTGTAACACACCTAGGATGGAAGACCAAATACTATCGACCATAAAACAGTAATTACACGTCAGATGAGCCGTTCCAAAAGCAAAACAGACCATCCGGTTGGTTTATAACACTACCATATCCCAGTATTGCTGAATTCTTGGAGTAGATAAATCATCCATTTATCGATGAACTACATAATAATTTGGCCATTTTTAAGTTAACCATACATACGTATATATATAATTTTGAAGTTTAAAATCAAATACTTTTCAGCGCTGCTTTTCGGAACATTGGTTTTCAATGCTTGTTCTACCAAAAAGGACGCGGCATTAAACCGCAACTGGCATGCTTTAAATACCAAGTTTAACACCTTGTACAACGGCAATATTGCTTTTGAAGAAGGTCGTACGACGCTAAACGATAGCTATCAAGACGATTACTGGGAAATTTTGCCCATAGAACGCTTGGAAGTATCCGGTGAGATAAAGTTAGATTCCGAGGATAACAATCCAAATTTTTTACTAGCCGAGGAAAAGGCAACTAAGGCCATCCAACGCCATAGTATGGATATCAAGGATGAAGAACGTAATCCACAAACCGATGAGGCTTTTCTGCTGTTAGGAAAGGCACGTTATTTTGACGAACGCTATATTCCTGCTCTAGAAGCCTTTAATTATATCCTAAACAAATATTCCCAAAGCGACAAGCTGAACGAAGCGAATATCTGGCGAGAAAAGGTAAATATTAGATTAGAGAACGAAGAACTAGCGATTAAGAATCTAAAGCGGCTCATAAAATATGAGACCCTTAAAGACCAAGAATACGCAGATACTAGGGCTATGTTGGCCCAGGCTTATATTAATCTAAATGTGCCGGATACAGCGATTCAACAATTAAAAATAGCATCGTATTATACTCAAAAAAATCCAGAAAAAGGCAGATACTATTACATAATCGGACAATTGTACGGCCAATTGGGGCATAAGGACAGTGCCAATTACGCTTATGACAAGGTGATAGAACTCAACAGAAAATCTCCAAGAGTCTATATGATCAATGCGGAGATACAGAAGATTAGAAACATTGAAATCACTTCAGAAAACCAGCTAGAAGTTCTGGAATACTTAACGGAATTAGAGGAAAATCGCGAGAACAGACCCTTTTTGGATAAGATTTATAGACAGGTTGCTGAATTTCATTTAGAACAAGGTTCGGATAGTTTGGCTGTTGCCTATTTCAACAAATCGCTACGTGCTACACAGAATACACCCAAACTCAATGCCCTTAATTATGAAAATTTGGCGGAGTACAATTTTGACAGAAATGAATATAAGATAGCGGGTGCTTATTACGATAGTGTATTGCCAAACCTGGATGAGAACACCAAAAAATTCAGGACTATACGAAAGAAGTTGGATAATTTAGAGGATGTTATTAAATATGAGGATATCGTACAATACACAGACAGTGTCATAACACTTTACGAACTACCCGTTGATGACCGTATCGCGTATTTTGAAAACCATATAGAGGTATTAAAAGTTGCTCAGGAAAAGGCACAGAAACAGGAAAAGGACAAGATTACGGAAGGCTTTGCATCTTTTGCGAAGAGCAAGGGAGGCAAACAGAACAAGGGAAAATTTTATTTTTATAATATTACCAGCCTTGGCTACGGACAGAACGAGTTTAAGAACCGATGGGGGAACAGGGAGCTGGCAGACGATTGGCGATGGACCAACAAAGCCGTTGCCAGAACTTCCGAAGCTACGGGAGAGCTAGTAACCGATGTTGTTGCGGATGCCGATTTGACCGAAGATGAAAAATTCTCCTTGGATTTTTACATGGACAGGGTGCCCACCGAGGTAGCCGTGGTAGACAGTTTGCGTGCGGAACGTAATTTTGCCAACTATCAATTAGGATTGATTTATAAGGAAAAATTTAAGGAAAACCTTTTGGCTGCCGGGAAGTTGGAGAAGGTATTGGAATCCAACCCAGAGGAACGGTTAATTCTTCCTTCAAAATACAACTTATATAAAATATACGAGATGGAAGGCAGTCCTTTGACTACCAATATGAAAACAGATATCATCTCTAACCATCCGGATTCACGATATGCAGAAATATTATTAAATCCCCAAGCTGTTTTAGCAAACGATTCCGACAGTCCGGATAAGCGCTACGAAGCATTGTACAAAAAATTCAATAATCAGGAATTTCTTCAGGTAATAACAGGTTCTGAGGTAAATATCAATCGGTTTACTGGCGATGCCATTGTGCCCAAGTTCGAGATGTTAAAAGCAAATGCTATAGGAAGACTGCAAGGGTTTGAACCCTTTAAAGAGGCTTTGAATTATGTAGCGTTGACCTACCCCAATAATCCCGAAGGGAAAAAGGCAGAACAAATGATAGCTGAGCAGTTGCCTAAATTGGAACCCAAGGAATTTTCTCCGGAGACAGATTCCAAAGGAACTTCCAATTGGAAGGTAATGTTTCCGTTCAGGAGGAGTGATAACCAAATGGCCCTGAAATTAATGGAGCTATTAGAGAAGTCTATCGTGGATTTAAAATATAAAAATAGCGTTTCCAAGGATATTTATGATTTAGAAAATCAGTTTGTGGTGGTACACGGCTTTAAATCTAAAGAATTTGCTTTGGGTTACGCAGAGCTTTTAAAAAACAACAAGGATTACCGGGTTGCTCATAAGAATTTTGTAATTTTATCGGATAACTATAAGATAATCCAAGTGCATAAGAATCTACAGGACTATCTTAATACGCTTATAACCCCAAAACCCTAAATCTATGTTTTCAGATAAACAAAAACCTAAAGCTATGAACGAAGTAGGAGGACAACCCAACAGAATAGAGAAAAACACTAAAATCAAGGGAGATATTATTTCCGAGGCCGATTTTCGTATCGACGGCAAATTGGACGGTAATGTAAAAACATCCGGGAAAGTAGTAATCGGTAAAGACGGTTACATACATGGCAAGGTGGAATGTGTAAATGCAGATATAGAAGGGAGCTTTAACGGTGAGCTTTTGGTATCCGATTTACTGTCCCTAAAAGCCAGTGCCGTAATAGAAGGAACTGTTTCCGTAAGTAAACTTGCCGTAGAGCCTGGAGCAACCTTCAATGCCTCCTGTACCATGAAAGGTAGCGGTAGTGCAATGAGCGCAAACTCCGGAGGTTTCAAAAGCAAAAATGAACCAGCAAAAGCCTC
>CAYGUY010000010.1:0-69756 GCA_964353165.1 uncultured Maribacter sp. | reverse complement strand
ATCAATTGATATATAAATAGTTATGGATTATGGTTGTAATCCTGCCACCCCGACTTTAACATTTTATTAACATTTAAACCCTTATAATTAATTGATTATGAGGGTTTTACTTTTCATACCTTTTTAAAAAAGTTTCTTTTTCATGTTAAAATCGTTCAAAGAGGTCAACAAATCGGTCAACACTTTTCTATATGAGTTGTTAACTTGTTGATATACAAATAATAGGGGAAATAGGTTCATCGGGGAAACAGGATTCGAACTTTTAGTTTTTATAATATCAAAATCCAATTCTTTTTAAATAAAGCAAACCTACCACGTTTTACAAACCTTAGGCAAAACTCTGTAATATCTACACGACTAATTTAAAAACAGATAAATAAGTTTACCCGTATCATATTTAAGTAAGATTTTTTGTACATTTAATTTGAAGGTAATTATCGAAAATATAGTCGTTGTTTTGACATACGTATCAGATAATCCCAATTACTGTCTGGGCTAAATTCTATTCTTCCCCCTAGCTCGACTGAACAAGGCGAACAAAATTAGTGGCAATCTATGTACGGCCGCTGAAAATTGTTTTACATATTTTATAATTCATCTAAGTAGCTGCAAAATGCCTCAAGAAATTTCTTTCTTGCAAATCGATCCAGCTGATTTAAGACTTCCAATGGAAGTGTCTGTAAATCCGCAAACTGGAGATGCTGTTGCCGCGCTAAATATACCCCTTTCATCTGGAAGAAATGGATTTCAACCATCACTAAGCTTGACTTATAATTCAGGAGGCAGAAACTCTGTTTTTGGAATGGGATGGTCATTACAAGGTATTCCTATAATTGGTTTGAGTCTAAAAGATGGTTATCCCAAATATGATGGAACCGATAATTTTTCTTTTAATGGTCAAGAACTGGTCCTATGGTTAGAAGAAGTTGGAGATGAATGGTTGCCTAGAATTAGCGAAAATGTAGAATTCCATATTTGTTATTATAGAACCTCAATCGATTCGTCATTTACCCGTTTTGAAAAGTGGATAAATAAAACCAGCCGAAAAGTACACTGGCAAATACATAGTACCAATAATCAGGTGATGATTTTTGGAATGAATCCTGATGATTCAACTAAAATACTTGACGGAAGTAATCCAGATCAAATCTTTCAATGGTTGTTGGAAGCCCAGTATGATAATATGGGCAATGCCATATACTATGATTATAAAGCTGAGGACTTAGTCAATGTAGACGGTAGCTCATGTTATGAAAGAAACCGCGTCCTTATAGATAGTGGTAATTCACAAAAGTATCTTAAGCGAATTCGCTATGGGAATGAAATTCCATTGTTTCCTGGGGATTCTCACATCCCTTCCCAAAGATGGTTTTTTGAAGTACTATTTGATTATGATGATCAGGAAAAAAGTGATTTGCCTTTCTATAATATCAGTCCCAATAGTTGGTCAACGCGTCCAGATCCATTTTCATCATACATCGCAGGTTTCGAGCAGCGTACCTACCGATTGTGCAATAAAATTTTGATGTATCACAATTTTTCGGAATTAGGGCCTGGGCCGACCTTAGTTGGTAATACGGAGTTGTTTCACGAAAAAAATTCGGAAGGGACTACACTTACGTCGGTAAAATATAGTGGATATAAAAGAACCTCAGCTAACAATTATGAATCAAAAAGCCTCCCGTTAGTAGATTTTAAATATACTATCGCAGAGGTAGAAAATAGTTTTAGACAAGCCCCAGAAGAGAGCAAAAGCAACCTTCCAATAGGCCTTAATGGGATGAATTATAAGTGGATCGACCTTTATGGGGAGGGCTTACCCGGAATCTTGTATGAATCTAAAGATGCTTGGTACTATAAACCTAATTTAGGTAATGGTAATCTCGGAGAACAGCAAAAGGTACTACATAAGCCGAGTTCAAATCTCGGGAGCTATGCATTGAGCGATTTTGATGGTGATGGAAATCTGAACATTGTCGTGATACAAGGCCGCGAATCGGGCTATTTTGAATACAATCGGGATAAAGAGGTTTGGAATGGGTTTAAACCTTTTCAGTCTACCGCCCATGTGCGTCAGTTGGATACTAATACGCAGTTAATCGACCTTACCGGTGATGGTAGTTCTGATATTGTCACTATAGAGCAAGACCGCACCATCTGGTATCCTTCAAAAGGTAAAGAAGGTTTTGGAGAACCATTGCAAATTGCAAAACCTCTTTCCAATGGTGTTAGCCGGGCACCAACCTTAGGTTCTAACCCTATGTTAGATTATTTCTTTGCCGATATGAATGGGTCAGGATTACCTGACCAAGTTCACCTCTACAATGGCCGTGTTGAATATTGGCCTAATATGGGTAACGGTAAATTTGGATCTGGGATTGTTATGGGGAATTCGCCACAACTGGATTTTGATTTTGAGCTGGATGCCAGTCGTATGAGACTGATAGACCTAGATGGCAGTGGCACCTCTGATATTGTATATATTGGTCGGGGAGAAATTACCTATTGGATCAATGCTTCTGGCAATCAATTCTTGGAAGGTGTTACTTTGAAAGGTTTACCCTTTATTGACAATATTTCATCTGCCCAAATTATAGACTTTATAGGTGATGGCACTCCTTGCCTTGTTTGGTCTTCAGCCTTGGCAATACATGCTGATGCTCCTATCCATTTTCTAAGATTGACTAATGGTATCAAACCTCGGTTATTAGTAAGTGTTGAGAATAATATGGGGCTGGAAACCCGATTCCACTATGGACATTCTGGGCAACACTATCTCAGGGACAAATTCAGTGAAACCCCTTGGATAACAAAACTTCCATCTCACCGAATAGTGGTTGATAAACTGGAAACAATCGATCACATAGGGAATACTCATTTTAATCAACTTTTTCAATATCATGACGGCTTTTTTGATGGAGAAGAACGTGCTTTTCGTGGCTTTTGTTTGGTAGATCAATATGATTCTGAAATATATCGCGATACTTCTAGAATCCCAGAAACCACTTTTTCTGATCCGGTCTGCGTTCGCATTTGGTACCACAATGGAGCAGCAGGTTGGAACAAGACTAGAACCAAAAGCTATTATCAACATGACCACTATAGTCGTCAATTGAATGAGTATTCTATTGAAGAAAATAGCTTAGGCTTTGATGAATTCTTTGATGCTTTTAGGAGTTTGGCTGGTCAGGCTATTCGAAAGGAAACTTACGGCTTAACAACGGAAGGCACTAGAAAGCCTCATCCTTTTCAAGTAAGCCACAATAATTATATAATTAGAAAACTACAACCTAAAAGGAAAGAACAAGATCCATGTTTTACTGTTTTTCAAAGAGAAGGCCTTGAGATAAATTTTGAAGAAGACCCGAGTGATCCAAAAATAACCCATAATTTCAATTTAGAAGTAGACACTTATGGCATCCCAAAAAAGCAAGCTTCTGTTACCTACCCAAGAATATATAGGTTTGCTAAAACCGAGCAACAGGTTTTTCATCTAAATGCTGTTCATACAAGTGTAGCTCATTTCGATACGCGGGACAGGTATGAAATTGGAGTACCCTTGGAAAGCCAGAGTTTTAAAATAGAGAATAATGCTCACCCTGAAATAGGCACTCTTTATAAATTCTCCGATGTTTTGCAGCTTGTTATTGAAACCATTGCTACACCGATTCCTTTCAATGAATCTTTTACTTTGGGGCAACAGGCAAAGCTTTTACAATGGAATAAAAGCTTTTTCTGGAACGATACCCAATCTGCGGTGCTACCATGGGGAGAGGTTGGTAGTAAAGTATTGATGCATCATCAGGAAGCTGCCTGTTTTCAAACAGCATATATCGCCGATGTCCTAGATTCTCATTTTTCTCCTTCTTTAATCGGTCAAGGAGGCTACGTTTCTCATGATTCATTTTGGTGGCAACCAAGTGGTATCACCTATTACAATAATGATAGTAATTTCTATTTACCAATTAGAGAGGTACAACCAAATGGGGCGTTTGTTGAATATCGATACGATGATTATCATTTAGCTTTAATCGAGTCATCGTTGGTACTCGTAGATGGCTTAGGAACAGAATTAGCTCGCAGTAGTACAGTTGTAACTATTGATTACAATGTCATCGCACCTCATCAAATCACCGACCCTAATCGAAATACCTCTGAAGTGAATTACGACGCATTGGGCGTTGTAACCAGGTCATCTCTTTATGGACAACTACTTTCATCTAAGGGAATTTTAGAAACACAAGGCCACGGTCGATTAGTTAATTATGACATACCATCCATCATTAATTTTGATAGTATCCTTAACAACCCAGAAAACTATTTACAAGAATGTGCCTCATTTTTTTATTACGAATTAGATACTTGGAAGAAAGAACGCTTACCGTTACGCACTATAGCCTTAGCCCGTGAGCAATATGTAAATGATGGGGAAGGAAATTATACACCTGAAAGTCGTCATCAAGTAACTATTGCTTATCAAGACGGATTTGCCCGTACAATTCAATCTAAAACTTTGGTAGAATCAGGGCCGGATACCTTACAATATGTTGGTGGGTCAATTGTATTGGGTATTGACGGTGAACCTAAATTAGTTGAGTCGGATGACCTGCGCTGGCAAGTTTCGGGGCATGTGGTTTACAATAACAAACAGGAAGCTGTTCTACAATACGAACCCTATTTTTCTCCGATTGTTGACTTTGAAGCGGATGAAGTTATAGCCACTTTCGGTGAATCTGGACTTATCGAGTATGATGCTATTGGGCGACAAAAAAGAATCAATCTTGCCGATGGCACCTATACAAAAGTCGAATTCAACCCATGGTACAGCAAACAATATGATGCTAATGATACCATTGTTGGAAGTCCTTATGATACTATAAATTCGCCAATACTATCCGCTGATTCTCCCGAAGGGATTGCTTTAACAAAATCCAAAACACATAATGATACGCCGATTACCGCATATACTGATGGTTTAGGTCGCACGATTGAAATTGAAGAAGCCGATGAAAATGGGCGTATAAGAACCAATAAAACTATTTATGATGCTTTAGGAAACCCAAAAGAGGTCATTGACGCTAGAAACCTGATAGCTTTCACATATGCATACGATATGCAAGGCCGCGTATTTCATGAAACTAGTATGGATTCTGGCCCTAAGTGGCAATTCATCAATGCCTTAGATCAGCCGGTACATCTGTGGGACGCCAGAAATGTACACCAGCAATTATTTTACGATACCTGGGGCAGAATCACGCATAAACACGTTGATGGGGCTTTGGAAATGGACCACATCACCGAATGCTTTATCTATGGGGAAGATGCGTCGATTTCAAATCCATGGGAAAAGAATCTTGTAGGCCAATTAGTGGAAAACTACGATCAAGCAGGTCTCAATCGAATATATCGTTTGGATATCTTGGGTAATGTCCTTGAAAAGGATAGACGATTAGTTGAAGATTACAAAAGCATTCCCGATTGGTCGGATATGACTAGTATAGAATGGATAATCGATGCACCGTTTGAAACCCAAGCCACTTACGATGCTTTGGGAAGACCTAAAAGACAGCGATTGCCAGATGCTACCATTAGAGAGGCGATGTATTTACAAAGTGGTATTTTAGGGCAAATGCTATTGACTACAGAAGATGGCACGATAGTGAACCAACCTATTATACAAGATCAAATTTTAAATGCACGTGGACAACTTAAGGAATCGACATTAGGGAATGGTGTCATCCTACAATACGATTATGACGCTTCAAATTATCGCTTAAAACAGAAAAGAAGTTTCCGTAGAGCTACCACTGCTCATTCAGCCAAACAATATCAACACATTGACTATACCTATGATGCGGTTGGTAATATCACCCATCTCATTGATACGGCAAGACCAAATAGAACTTTATTATATAATCAACCCAGAGTCAATAAGTACACCTACGACGCTTTCTATCAACTGATAGAAGCCGAAGGGCGCACGCATCAAGCCATGGAACGGACAGACTATGCAAATGCGCCTGATGCTCCAGGATTTCTAAAAGGCACTCGGCATGTTAGCACCAGTAATATGGATTTGGTAAGATCCTACTCCAGGCGATATAGCTATGACCTTAATGGGAATATGGAATCTATGGTGCATAACTCGGGTTCGCGTCCATCTGAGATATTTCGTTGGCGAAGAGACTTCTGGATTTCTGGGCGTTCTAATCGTTCTTTGGAAGACAAAGATTTGAATGGTAATATCATTCCAAGACCCGAAGAACGTTTTGATGACAATGGTAATTTAGAATATTTATCTCATCTCAGATCTGTGCATTGGAATTACCTCAATCAACTTACACAAGCCGTCATAATTGAACGTACCAATGGGGATAACGATGCCGAATACTACGTGTATGGCGGTGACGGCCAAAGGGTTCGAAAAGTGACCCAACGACTAGATAATAATAGTATTGAAACCATCGAAAAAATATACTTAGATGGTTGCGAAATTAAACGTATAACACAAGGAGACACCCCTATATTAGAACGCTACACTTCACATTTAAGTGATGGTAATGAGCGTATAGCCTTAATGCATCGTTGGACTAGGGATAACCTAAGACGAGAAACCAATGATCTTTCTCAACACAAAATACACTACCAATTAAACTGCCATTTAGGCTCATCGGCTTTTGAACTGGACGAAACGGGTGAAATTATTAACTACGAGGAGTACTTCGCTTTTGGTGGCTCTGCTTTTGTATATGGCGACTCCATAAAAGATGTAAAACTTAAAGACTACCGCTATTCTGGCAAAGAACGCGATGATACTACAGGCTTATATTATTATGGGTTTCGCTATTATGCACCCTGGTTATGTCGATGGATGAATCCTGACCCAATAGGCCCTGAAGATGGACTGAATGTGTATCAGTTTGTGCATAATAATCCGATTAATGTGGTGGATCCTGATGGATTGCAATCTTCTGGATATAACGCTATCAGATTTCAATTTCAAGATTATGAGAACCTTCCCGATTCTGTAAGGAGTCAAATTAGTAGTGGCTCTCCTATAGCGTATACCCAAAGCAGTGGTGAAGGAAACTCAGAGCTTACGGTAGGAAATTTTTCCCAACTAAGAGCGACTGCCCTTGGGCAAGATAATCCAACAATTTTTGTATATGATCCAAATAACGAATTAAGATCAGACCCTCGTCTTCATAACGTTGTAAATCAGCAAACTGGAGAGACAGAATATTATTTATTGCTTCCTATCAGCACTGCTGATCAATCTAATGACGAAAATACAATTTCAGATGGGGTGATGAATGAAGCATCTGGAACAGGAGACGAATCCAGAGTTGACTCTAATAATGAATCGGGAAATAATCAAGTCGAAGAGGGTGGCTCTGGTATAAACGGTAGCGGGCATGGAGAACAGACAGAAGGAGATGACATAAGACGTAGAAGAGGTTCAGAAAGTGGCTCCGGTAATGCTTCAAGAGGTGTTTCTGGAGGAAGACCTGGAGGTAATGGAAGACCAACTTCTCGGGAAAGAGCTGAAGGCGTACCAACTAGCACAGAACCTCTTGAAACTGGACAAACTCCTCAAAATGGAAGTCTTGATGCCAGGGCAACAACAGAAGGGGATCAAAATGGTTCGTTAGTTGGTGTGGAGACTGTAAATAGCGAGTTACAAGTTGGACCTGCAAATCCTAATGTTAGTGTTGATGGGGCAATGGGTGGAAGTAGTGATGCTAGACCACCTGAAGAATTAGCATGGTGGCAAAATGCACTTATTATTGTCGCAGTTATAGCTGTGTCGATTATTACATTTGGCGCACTTGCAATGGCATTAACAGCAGTGGCATCAATAGGAGTTGGTATAGCTATAGCTACCGAAACTATGATAGCCATCACTGCACTTTCTGGTCTTGGTGCTGGTTTAATAGCTGACGCATTTTCTCAAGGACTACATATTGGATTAGGGGCGCAGACTGAATTTGATTATGGTCAATTAGCTTTCTCTGGCGGTATAGGCTTTGCAACTGCTGGATTAGGCACATATTTTTCAGGTGCAAGAGCGGCTACTACAGCAGTGGCGCCAAGAGCATTGACATTAGGATCGGCGTTAAGAACTGGTGGCACTAGATTTGGTATTGGTGCAGCTGAAGGGGCAGGTGAAGAAACACTAAGACAGGCTACTTTTGAAAATGAATTTAGTTTAGATAGAATTTTGCATTCTGCAGCAATCTCAGGTGGGATAAATTTAGCCACGGGATCGTTTATAGATTACCGTGCTTCAAGAACAAGATCAAGTTCGAATTCAAGTTCAACACCTGAACAACCTCCACCTGAAGTGTTATTTTTAGAATTACCTGATAATCCCTTTAATCTGCCAACCAATCAAAATGGAGAAAGGATTTTCGATGTATGGTTAGGTGGTCTTGTTAGAGATCATGTAGTGACTGGTGAAACTTCTGATGGAATTAACCAGAGTTTAAGGAGAGAGCATCAAAGGAGAGCGGGTATTTACGGCACGATAGATGGCCCTATTGTACCAAATGCTACTGGTAAACAAGTACAAGTCGGACATCTTCCAGGACAAGCACATGTTCTTTCACCTGAAGGAACAAGAGTTCAGGTAGTGCCACAATCGGCAAGTGGAAATAGAAGTTGGTCCTCACGAGAAAGGGCGCTTGCAGATAGAAGAAGAGTTTGGAATGCTGCAAATCCAGACAACCAAGTTCCCGTGAGACCAAAGGGGCAAGAAAGAACTTGAGTAATCTAAATGGCGGATAGCCCAAAAGCCAATAATTAAATTAAAAACAAAAAATACTATACTTTAAATCGAGGTAGAGTGCTATAATAAAAAAGAGTCATTATGTCGAAACAAACTATCAGCGGTCAACTATTAAACTCTAATCAACTATCTATTTCTGGTCTTAAAGTAAGTATTTGGGACAAAGATAAAAAAGTAAGCGACCATTTGGGTTCTACTTATTCTGATGCCAAAGGACAATTTCATATCAACTTTGATACTTCTAAATTCTTTGATGGTAAAGAAGATAACTTACCTGATATTTTCTTTTTGGTTTATCAAGGTGATAAAGTCATACATAGTACCGAGGGCAAACCCATTAAAAATGCCAAAGACTTAAAGAGTGTGGTTTTAGTTATTGCTACTGAAGAAAATACACCCAACAATGAGCCAACTACTGCAATCTACTCGTTACAAGGTAGCGTTGTACAGAAAAAAAACAAAACACCTATACCAAATATTAAAGTTGAAGCTTGGGACAAGGACAAAAAAGTATGTGACCAACTAGGCTTGGCCATTACCGATGAAAAAGGGGCTTTTTATATTCAATACGATGATTCTCGTTTTAAAGACGATCCTACAGACCATCTACCTGATGTATTTTTTAGATTATATGAAGGAGAGGACATGATTCATAGCACGGAAGGTAAACCTCTGAAAAATGTAACTCGTCTTAAAAACATTCATATTGTCATTGATTATGATTCTGAAGCCTCAATACCTAAGTTTCCTAATTTCTCAAGAACATTAGTATTGAATTTTGCAAAAAACGCTGCACATACGCCAAATGAACTAAAAAAGAAACAACCCAAAATATATGCGGCTTTAAAAACCAAAGCCCAGCAAGAGCTTCAAAAACTAACGACAACGTTTTTTGAAAAAGCCTCCTATGACTTAAAACACTATGCGAAAAAAATAGACTTTGCTGATTTGATTAAAGAAGATAATTCAGTTAAAGATTATATCAAAGCTAATATTGACAATAGCAATTTACCAAGCTTAACAAAGAATGAAGCGCAGACACGCATTGCTAAATGGGAAAATGCAAAAACCCTAAATGAGCTTATTCTACCCGAAAACCCAATTAAAGACAATCCATTAATAGAAAAAGAAAAACAACAATCGCACGTTTTTAAGATTGCTGAATTAGCTAATTTAAATTCTAAGATAACCGATAAGCTTATTAATAAGGACATTTCGCTATATAACATTAGCCCTGAAACCATTAATGAGCTCGTAGAAGAAAAAGTCGTGACAAAAACACAAGGACAAACCCTTCAATTAAACGCCAATATCTATACTTTGGCAAAGGGCAATACACAACTCTCCAATGCCATTAAAAATCATTTTCCAAACCAAAAATTAAAATCGATTAGCGAACTAATCCCATTAGAAGTTGCTGACTGGAAAACTGTTTTAACCAATTCTCAGATCTATGGAGATGAAGCCAATATTGGAAAACTTGCCAAAATCAAGCAAAAACAAATTGAACTTCTTTATCCGCATCAAGTGTTTAAAGAACGAAGCAAAAAAGCTGAGCTACCGACCGTAAAACCTATAATGAACAAATTTTACAAGGCTAATGATTCGCTTAATTTTCTGCATTTAAATTATAGTTTGGACAGTGAGGATTTAGACAAAATAGATTTAAACAATTTTTCGGAGGATGAGAAAAACACCATTTTAGAGAATCTTAAAACCAATCAAATTCTTTATAATTTGACGAAGGATGCTACGGACGCTCTGCATTTAAAAAAACACTACAAATCCAGTAGAGAAATATTATTGAATGGTTATCATGAATTTAAAAAAAATACAGGGTTTAAAGAAGCTACTGCCAAACGCATCTACAATGCATCAGAAGCTTTATCTGTAAAGGTTAATATTGGAATGGGTAACATTATAAGCGTCGCCAAAAACCCTTGGAGAGGAGGCATGATTGGTGGTACAACTGTAGAAGCACAAAGTTATTTACGCCGGTTAAATGGCTATGAGGATTTCTTTGGTGAAACAGATTTTTGTAATTGTAAACATTGTAATTCTATAATTAGCCCTGCAGCTTATTTTGTAGATTTAATGGGGTTTTTGAAAGACCATGTACTAGACATCCATTTTATTGGTGATGATACAGAATCAATTCTCAGTCCTAAAGTACGTCGTTTAGATTTATGGAGTGGATTGGTATTTAATTGCGAGAATACGCATGAGTTGATACCTTATTTAACGATTATTAATGAGATTCTTGAAAATTTTATTTATGCACAGCAACATGATGGGGATTCACTACCTTCAGATCGCTTTTTAGTTGAGAACTTCGTCTACGAACTGTTTAGCTTAAGTGATGAGGAGCCTCTTACACCAGATGATGAGGAGCTTCCTCCAATTAGGAGTATTCACCAACCCTTTCATCTTCCATTAACGGAACTAGAATTGTATTTACAACATTTCCCTATTACCAGAGCATCTATTGCTGAGGTGTGGTTATCTGATGTAGAGGATTCTGAACAGATACTGCCATCATCTAAATTAAATCTTTCCAAAACTTCGTATTCACTGATAGAGGCAGATGCATCAAAGGATGTCCTAGGAAGTAACGTCAATAGATTCTTCCTTCAAAATTTATATAAAATTACAATTCCTGAGACTGGAGCAATTGTAAACCTAGAGGTTCAACAATTATTAGCCGTTCTAAATATCACCAGAGAAGAATTTACAGAATTGTTTAAAACCCAATATGTATTCCCAAATTCGTCACTAGTTCCCCCTCAAGTTAAAATAAGAGGTGGAAGAAAAGATAGTGGTCTTCAAATAAATGTTGAATATATCGATGAGATTAAACAATTTCATTTAGACCGAATGCATCGGTTTATACGACTTTACAAACAGTTAGATTGGTCAATAACTGAGCTAGACAAGATTGTGCAATCTCTAGATCTTTCATTTAATAGAATAGGGTCGCATTACTTATATATTGAACAGATAATCCAATTACTAACTGTTCAAAAAGAATTGAATATTTCAGTTGAAGAACTTCAAATATTAATCTATCGAATACCTACCTATGGTAAATCATCTTTCTTTGATAAACGATTTAACCTTTCAAGCTTTGTAAAATCTTCAGGCGCTTGGGAGGGCGAGTTTTTGATTACTGGTTCTGACGGATTGTTGTTTCAACATCCTAATTACAGAACTACAACAGGAACCACTCCTCCAACAAGTGATGACAATATTATTCATCATCGTTTATTAGCAGGTTTCGGAATTAATGATGAGGAATTCTTCGCATTAATTCAATTCTTAATTGAGCAACTTAAAGATGATTCTAGTAACCTAGAAACTGACGCTTTCAAACTAAATACAGGTAAACTATCTCTTATATATCGTCATGTATTATTGCTAAAACGATACAAATTAAAAGTTGAGGAATTATTCTTTTTTATTCGAATAGAACCTTTAATAAGCACAACTTTTTTGTCGTCGTTTAAGGATATAAAAGCTTTAGCCCATCTTATAGACTGGTACAAAAAAAGCGATTACACAATTGAGGAATTAGCATTTGTATTAGGTGAATCGATTTCAAACGAGTCTTTATTTGAGTACAAAGAAAAGATGGCATATCATATATGGTCTAAGCTACAGACGGAGGAAAGTTTAATTTTTACTGATAGTATTTTCTCATTTGTTAAAGGAATTTCAGAGAATCAATCCAAAGCCATTATAAAAGAAAATGATTCACTTATTAGTTCGGCTGAAATATGGACATATAGTACTTCAGTAGAGACTTCAAATCCAATAACTTTTAATTTAGACATCCCGACTGAAATTAATGAAAGATTAGTTGTTAATGATAAAAAACAGGTTATTGGAGCTTTACTTAGTCTTATATCTGAACATATCTCTGTTCTTTCAAACCCTATTGAGTTCAATTCGCTAGAAGGAATTATTGGATTAACTGCAGAAGAATCAAGGTCAATTCTCAATCATCATGATACTATTTTTAATAATACAGGTAGCAATTACGAAATTCATTTAGGTGTTAAAACAAACCCAAACAGGTTAAACATAAATATACCAACAACTATATGGGACAACTTAAGCCCCAATGAAAAAGACGAACTTTACATCTACTTTTTAGATCATATTTCAAGGTATATTCAAGATGGAGCACCAGAAATATCAGACCGACTATTCGTAGGTATAGTTGATCTCGATTTAGAGGAATCCAGAGCGATATTTACTGAAAACAGTAGCTTCTTTGTAAAATTAAAGAATGAATCCAAATACTGGCTTAGCCAAGACTTTAATTTGGAATCTACCCTAACAATTCCATCCAATATCCCAATACCTGTATCAGAAGCCAAAAATATGCTGCTTTCAAAGTATGCTCCTAATATTATTGCCTCAAAAATTGGTGACTTATTAGGTGTCTCTCTAGATAAAACAAAAGTACTTGCTAGTATTTCTGGATATAATTTTAATAATAGTCCATTGAGTTCGCAACTAACTAATATTGCGCAAGGAACAGCTCCAATTGATGGTCTCGAACAAATAATTGAAGCACTCCAAAAATTATCTATATGGTTTAAAGACAAAGCTTTTAAATATGAAACACTTTCTTTTATTGAATCACACACAGAAGATATTACACAGATATTTAGTATCAATAGCCCTGACGACTTTAGATTCCCAATACTAAAGCATTTAAAACAAACCGAAAACTATCGCTCATTATTGAAAATGTTTAATAAAGAAACTGAGCAGGAAGCGCTACACCATATTCTTGAAGCCTATGATTTCGGTTCAAGTGACCCAAAGTTTTTGAGCGTTGTTTATCCTGAATTAGCTCTGTTATTTGATACAGAAGAAAGTATGATTGCAACGCTAAATGAAGTGATACAATTCCCTAATAAAAATACGGATGGAGACACTGTTAATTTAGCAATAAAATCAGTTTCTAAATTCAAAAATATATTGGATTTGCAACGTTATTTAGGTGTCGGTCCAGAAGTACTCCCTTTATTTATCTCTACTGATTTTAATAAACTCTCTGCATCAGTTAGAGCAGTTGTTACAGCCATTAGAACAAAATACGATACAGAAGAAGAATGGCAAGAAAAAATTGGTCCTTTTGAAGATAAAGTCCGAGAACGCAAACGCGATGCCTTAACCGATTATTTAATTCATACATATAGATTTGATGATCGAGATACGGCCACAATCGAAAAGCATCATTGGTTTCAAACCACCCAAGATTTATACAATTATTTTTTATTAGACACAGAACTAGAAGGCTGCGCTCGAACGTCGAGAGTTGTTGCGGGTATTTCTAGTTTACAATTATACATACAACGTTGTTTACTTAATCTCGAACAAAATGAGGATGGCACTATCCATATAAAACCAAACGATATCCCAAAAGAACAATGGCAATGGCGTAAAAATTATCGTGTTTGGGAGGCTAACAGAAAGGTTTTTCTATATCCAGAGAACTATATCGAACCTGATTTAAGAGATAATAAAACTGAGCTATTTAAGGAACTAGAATCCACACTTCTACAACAAGACATAAATACTCAAAACGCTGAAGATGCCTACAAGAAGTATATGACGGGATTTGATGAGATCTCAAAACTAAAAATAGCGGGATCTTATCATCATTTGGGTAATATGAATATTACTGAGCCCAATTTACTAAAAAATGAAGTCGATACTTTACACCTATTTGGAGTCACTTCTTCTGAGCCTCCAATATATTATTACAGAACCATAGAAAATATTTATAAAAAAGAAAAAAATGCTAATGCCTTTAGTGTTAAATATAATAACTGGGAGAAAATAAATTTACAGATTCCTGTAAAGAAAGTTTCTCCTATAGTCTACAATAACAAGCTATATATATTATGGGTTGAGATTGTGACTAGGCCCGAAAATGAAATGATTGATGGCTCAAGTCAGTTTTCTGGATATTTACATAAAACTTCCGTAAAATTCTCCTCAAAGCAGTTAGATGGTACGTGGCAAGCTCCGCAAACATTAAAATTGAATGATCCAATTTTTGAAAAAGGTGAAGGTATTGTTTGGGACCCATTGGCTGCATCAGATGAGTTAACATCAGTTTTTGGAAGAAGTGACAGTACAATAAATAATAAATATTTAAAACAAATTTTAAGAGATCTAAAGGATGATACAACGCTATTGGACAGAAATAATCATTCGGTAACAATACAAACTAGCGAGGATAATTATTTGAGTAGACCTGTCGATCTAACAACTAATAACTTTAAAAAGTTATTAAAACCACAGTATGAATCAGAAGGCTTTAGTTTGTCTGAATTACATCTAAAACCAAAAGACGGGTATTCTCTAATAGGAGATGAATGGGAAAGAATTTTCCCAAGCCTTAATTTGTCAAATCTGATTATGTTAGACGGTTTGGGGTATCAACTTTTTGATCAAAAAGTTGACTTCTCTAATCTTGAAACAAATAAATATGCTCTAAGTTGGGGGGTTCGGCCTCCTGATTATCAAAAAGACAAAAGATTATCGAAAATTATTTCTGATGGTAAATACTTTATCACTGTTGGGACGCCTTTAAACAGACATACATGGACCTATTCAAGTGCATTTAGATTGGGAACAGATTTTTCTTATAGTATTTGGAAGAATAAAAATGGATTACCAAACAGCTATAATCATTTATTAAGTGTTGATTCAGATTTTGAGTTTTTGTTAGATATAATTAATGGGACACTTACAGATACAATAATTGACGTTGAAGGAGATTTATTATATCTACACTCGATCAATAGAAGTCAGTATGCTATAGAAAGACTAAACACATCTAATATCAATAAAATTGATACTAAATTATACCATAATGGTATTAATGGTTTATTAAACATTCAATATCAAAAAAACAGCCTGAGAGAAGAAGAAATACCTTTTGATGTTAATGTAAATGAGGTTTGGAATGATGCTCAAAAAGCTATTGATTTAGGAACACCAGATTTTAAAGGTTCTCTTGGAACTTATTTCAGAGAGATTTTCTTCCAAATCCCTTTCCTAATAGCAAATCATCTCAATAGTCAGAATAAATTTGCCGATGCGCAGCGCTGGTATCATTATATCTTTAATCCAACTGGTGAACTTCTACAGTCTGAAAAGGATGAATTGGATGATACAACAGACTCTTTAGAACGCAAACGAATTATGGCTAACCGAGTTTGGCAGTTTATTGAATTTAGAAACCATACGCTTGCCACTTGGAAAGAACAACTGAATGATAACCAAGCAATAAGTACATATGAAAATGATCCTTTTAATCCTCATGCTATAGCTCGTCTACGATTAGGTGCCTATATGAAGAGCATTACAATGAAGTATATTGATAATCTATTAGATTGGGGAGATCATCTTTTCTCTCAGGATACAACGGAATCTATTAATGAGGCTACATTATTGTATTCAATGGCCTCTGAAATATTAGGGCAACGACCTGCCCAGCTCGGTAATTGCGATCAAGGGGAAAATAACCTTACTTACAATGCCATTTTAGCCAAAATGAACAGTCCGCATTGCAACAACTTCTTAAACGGTGTTGAAAGTGAAATTATAACACCTGCTGAAAGATTTCCTGATTATGAGCCTGTCACAGTTGGAAGTAGAATTTTAGAGGCAGAAATGGACGCAGAATATACTTTGTTGGGCTATTCAGAATCAAATGATGAAAGTATTACCACTGACGGATTCTCGTTTGACTTAGGTCTAGGGCTAAATATACCTACCAATGAAGCATTAGAACTAACTACAAATACAGCTTGGGTAAATTGGTTTGCTAATGGTCCATGGATTTTTCACATACCCTCATTTCATACCAGTTTCTTAAAACAAGTCTGTCAATTCTGTATCCCTCCAAATCCAGATTTATTGGCCTATTGGGATCGCGTTGAAGATCGTTTGTTTAAAATACGAAACTGTATGAATTTTACTGGCGTACGACGTCAACTCTCGCTCTTTGCACCCGAAATTGATCCACGTTTATTGGTTCGTGCCAAAGCCGCAGGACTGTCATTAGATGAGGTTCTAAATTCAACACAAGGTGATTTACCACCATACCGATTTGCATTTTTATTAGCAAAAGCTAAGGAATACGCTGGAGCTTTACAAGGCTTTGGTGGGGCACTACTTGGTTTATTAGAAAAGAAAAGTGCTGAAGAACTTACGATGATGCGGCTTGGTCAACAAGATGAAATCTTAAGACTGACTCGACATCTTCGAGATATGGAAGTGGCAGCTTCTGAAGCAAGCTTAGAAGGTTTACGACAACGTGAGGAGAGCATCCGTTATAGAAAAGACTATTTCGACAGTCTTATAAATGAAGGGCTTAGTGAGTGGGAGAATGCAGTTAATGTATTGAAAATAACTGGACACTCACTTAAGGTACCTACTGTTGCCCTTCAGTTTGCCGCTGGCAGCTTAGCTTTGCCTCCAAGTATTTTAGGTTTTAGTTTTACAACGCCTCCACATGGTGTGTCTCAAGCTCTTCTATTTAGTGCACAGGCTTTAAATACACTAAGTCAACTTGCGTTTATTGGTGCCGACCTTTCCAGTCTACAAGGAGGACATGAACGTCGCGAACAAGGTTGGAAGTTTAGTCTAGACCAAACCAAAAATGAATTAAAAGAAATTGAAAAACAACTTGTTGCGGCTGAAATAAGAAGAGATATCTCACTAAAATCCCGAGAACTTCATGAAAAAAGCATAGAACAACATCAAGAAACCTATGAGTTCTACAGAGATCGCTTCACTAATTTAGGTTTATATACGTGGTTGTCAACTCAACTTCAAGGTTTGTTTCGTGAATCTTATAATAATGCGATGACCTTAGCGCGTATGGCCGAGCGCGCTTATCGTTTTGAACGCAATGATGACACCGCTGTGTTATTAAATGGTAATTACTGGGAAGCTTCCAAATCTGGTTTAATGGCTGGAGAAAAGTTGATGAATGACCTACGCAAAATGGAACTCCGCTATATGGAGACCAATACCCGAAGTATGGAGGTAGACCAAGCATTTTCTTTAACACAAATCGACCCTAACGCACTATTGAATCTTAAAACAACTGGGACTTGCGAATTTAAAGTACCAGAACTGTATTTTGATTTATTCTATCCTGGACAGTATCGCCGTCGCGTAAAATCAGCCCGATTGACTATACCTTGTATTACAGGCCCTTACAGTAATGTAAGTGCAGTATTAACTTTAAAGGAAAGTCATATTCGTAAGACAACTGATGATAGTGATCTCACATTAGTACCTCCTTCCCGCACAACAAGTGTTGCTACAAGTACTGCACAAAATGATAGTGGTGTATTTCGATTGGATTTTAGAGATGAACGTTACATGCCTTTTGAAGGTGCTGGAGCTGTTGAAAGCACTTGGCAAATAGAATTACCAAAAACGTTTAGAACATTTGATTATTCAACAATCAACGATTGTATATTGCATATAAGCTATACTGCAGAATATGATACTCTATTCAGAGCATCTGTTGAAGAAGGTATAGAAAGCTCATTAAATAACTTATTAACTAGTGATGAGTTTTCACTTCCAAGAGTTTTTAGTTTGCGCCAAGAGTTTTCGCAGACTTTCCACCAACTTATGCATAGTCCTGAAGAAACAGAAGTTTCATTAGAATTAAATGAGAAACATTTTCCTTTATTTTTGCAAGGAAGGTCATTAAACATCAATAATTCTATGCTTATAATTGAGTTAGACGACAATGGCTTTAGAAATGAAGATGGTAGTGTTACTTACCCAGAAACTGGTTTTGCTTTAAATATTTTGGGTAGTTCAACACCTGGAAATTCAATTTCTAGTGATGATTGGTCAAGAGATGGTAATATACTTAGAGTAGATATCAGTGATACTATTCTCACTCCTCGTGTACCAGCAAGTGAACCATTTCGTTTAAATTTACAAGTTAAAGATGGTGGTGCACTTGCACACATAACTAATCCTTTAGTACCTTCAGATAATTCTGCACTTGATGATCATAAAATCAAGGATGTGTACTTATTATTTGAATATAGAATTGTGTAGGTAGCCTCTTAGAAAGAGAAAAATTCGTTTAGTTGATATATCAACTAAACTGGTGCAAATTTATTACTTTACCTATATTGGATTTTAAATATAATGGGGTGAGAGTAGTTTTTGAGATATGCTATTTGTTTATTGTCGATTAGACCTGTTACAAAGTTATCACCTAGTATATTCTTAATTTAAATAGTATCCACCTAAAAATAATCTTTGATTTGAATTACATGCTATTATAAAGGTTAAGAACTAAAAATCGAATTCTTAATATGTCTTTTAATTATACAAATGATATCTTTAAGCAATCAGAAAGTAAGTCAACTTACTTTAAGTTCATTTAAAATACCGTCAACAAATCGGTCAACAGTTAAGTTTTTGAATTTGTAACTAATTGATATATAATTGATTATGTGGTAAGGTTGTAATCCTGCCACCCCGACTAAATGTTTTTAAAACCCTGATAATCAATATTGATTATCAGGGTTTTTTTTCAAAAATGCTGTCAAAACGTACCAAAACTGAACAAATTATATATCGAACGTATCCTTTTACATGTCCTATTTTTATCAAACATCTTCTTAAGTTCTGTGTATTAAGGGCTTTAACATTTGAGTTCTCGGGGAACTCGGATAGGAACTTAAAAGGGAATGACCTCTAACAGATACTGTATGAGCTATGTTTGTTTCAATTTTTTGTATCCTCACTACATGCAAATATTGCCCAAAGATGTATAATCTACTTAAAAAAGGAAACTATATTTCCGTGAACAACACAGGTTTACTTATGAGCGAAATAGACCGATAAAGTGACGTTGACCTGTTAAGTTTTGTCGATAGCGGTTTTTCTTATCGATTATATCCGATCAGGAATTATATTTAAACCGATGTACGTGACCGCAGTCTACAAACGCAATTAGAATCAATTTTTGAAAAACAAATCGAGCCTTATGAAATCAAACTTTCCGCAATTATTGAAAAAACGTCAATGGTGGTTAGGCGGGTGTCTATCATTTTTTATTTTCCTAACGGCGTGTAATCAGGAAAATACGGCCGAATTTTTGCCTCCCGAGGAAAATCGTTTTACTACTACCGTCCTAACCCAACCTGGGGATTTAGACGAACCTATGGCTTTTACTTTTTTGAACACAGAGGAAATGCTGTTCGTGGAACGGAAGGGTGGTGTTAAATCCTTTAATGTTGATTCCAGGATTTTGAAAACCGTGGGTAACATACCGGTGAACATTTTTTATACAAACAAGGAAGGACAATCAAGAGCAGCCGAGGAGGGATTGATGGGTATAGCTGCCCATCCCGATTACGCAAATAACCATTGGGTCTATATGCTATACGCAGATCCAGATGAGCCTAAGCATGTATTGGCACGATGGGAGTACAAAGGTGGCGAACTGAACGAACAATCAAAAAAGATTGTTTTGGAGTATCCAGCCCAAAGAGAGGTTTGTTGCCATACAGGTGGCGGAATGGTTTTTGACAAGAATGGTAATCTATTCATCACAATTGGTAATAATACCGCCAACCCACCTCAGGGCACCTCAAATTTAGATGAGCGTCCTGGTCATGAAAATTCCGATGATCAACGTACGGCAGGAAACTCAAATGACCTTAGGGGGAAAATTTTACGCATACACCCTGAGAATGATGCAAGTTACACCATTCCTGAAGGCAACCTATTTCCTGAAGGCACCCCTAAAACACGTCCAGAAATTTATACTATGGGCCATCGTAACCCATGGCGTATATCTATAGATAATGAGACCGGATACATCTATTGGGGAGAAGTTGGCCCTGATGCATCAGAAGATTTTGATCAGGGTCCTCGTGGGTACGATGAGTTCAATCAGGCCAAGAAACCGGGCTTTTTTGGTTGGCCATACTTTATAGGCGATAATATACCCTATGCGGATTATAATTATGAAACAGACTCTATTTATGGCCATTTTGATGTCAACAACCCCATAAACACTTCACCGAATAATACAGGAATGACCAAACTGCCACCCCCGGAAAAAGCATTTTTCTGGTACCCCTATGCATACTCGGAAGAATTTCCGTTAATGGGGAGTGCAGGTAGAAGTGCAACTGGTGGTCCGGTTTTCCGTCAGGCAGATTTTCCTGAATCGGATAAACGATTTCCAGCCTATTTTGAGGGTAAATGGCTAATGACAGAATTTATGCGCGGATGGATAATGTCGGTTACCATGGATGAAAATGGAGATTATGTTTCTATGGAACCTTTTTTGCCTAAAGAGAATTTTTCCAGTGCAATCGACATGAAGTTTAGCCCCGATGGTGATCTCTACGTACTAGAATATGGTTCTGCCTGGTTTCGCGGTAATGAAAACGCTCAAATTAAACGAATCCAATACAATGGAGGCAATCGGATACCTATTATACAGGCATGTGTGGATAAAAAGGCCGGTGCTATTCCACTAACACTGCATCTTTCATCAGATGGTACAATTGACTACGACAACGATGAACTGACGTATCAATGGACGGTGGAATCCTCGAACGGTTTTTCAAAAAGCTTAAATGAGGCCCATTCTGAAATTACGCTTGTAGACGCTGGTATTTATACTGTTCAACTAGAAGTAACTGATGACCACGGTAACAAAAATGAGCAACAATTTGAGGTTATAGCGGGTAACGCCCCGCCCGAAGTCGATTTACAGATTACGGAAGGGAATAAGACTTTCTTTTTTCCTGATAGTCAACTGGTTTACAATATACAAGTTGTTGATAAAGAAGACGGTTCAATAGAAAATGGTAAGATAAAACAAGAAGAAATTGCCGTAAATTTTGATTATGCCCCAGAAGGCTTTGATCCGATCGAAATTGCACAAAATCATGTAAGTACCGATGATTGGGTTACTTTTAATAAAGGAAAATCACTGATAAATAATAGTGACTGCCTCTCCTGTCATAGAATGGATATTCGATCTATTGGCCCTAGCTACATGGAGGTAGCCGAAAGATATAAAAATGACAAAATGGAACAAGAGGTAATTGCACAAAGAATCATCAATGGCAGCGTAGGTATTTGGGGAGAGCACGCCATGAGTGCACATCCCGATCTCTCAGAACAAGAAGCAACATTGATTATAGATTACATAATGAGTTTGAACGACCCACAACCAGAGGCCCAAAATATTCCTCTATCGGGAACCTATATTACAAAGGTGCCCAACAAAGAAAATGGTAAAGGTAGTTACCTACTCCGGGCAGCTTATACTGACAAGGGAATTCCTAATTTAAGGACACTTACGACAGAAAAAATTATTGCCCTTCGCAATCCTATTGTTGACCCAGAGAAGTACGATGACGCAGATGGAATAAAAATACTAACTACTCCAAGACGTTCATTAAAAATAGATAAAAATGGAGGTTGGTTAGCGTATAAAGGCCTTGATCTAACAGGAATTGATGAGATTTCCATAAATGCTGAGGCATCTCCAAGAACTAGTGATATTGGTGGGATTATTGAATTGCGTTTAGATTCGCCCAATGGCCAATTAGTAGGTTCCACGGAAAAGGTAATCCCTATCGAAGTTGATTTCCGTGCAGAATTGGCAAAACTAACTACTGAGTGGGAAAAAGGAGGAAAGAAAGGACCAGAGCCTAATTTTAGAACAGTTCGGGCGCTATTGCAGAAAGAGTATGCATTCAATGTGAAAGAACTGAGTAACATTCAAAACATTTATTTGGTATTCAAAAACCCAGATACTAAGGAAGGCCAAATGCTAATGCAAGTAAATACCATCGAGTTTAAAAAAGGAGATAAATTATAGTAATGAGGTAGGTACTAAATTAGACCCTCATTTTTAACGAAACCGAAATGAACATCATGAAAGAAAAACAATCATTTTCCCGGAGAAAATTTATTGGCACAGGTTCACTTTTTGCCGCTGGCATGCTACTCCCTGTACAAAAAATTATTGGTGCCCCAGCAATTTTAAATTACTTTGGGAAACCAAATTCAATTATCAAGGGAGTGCAAGTTGGTGTCCAAACCTACTCTTTCAGAAGTATGGAAGACCAAAGTGCAGAAGCAACCCTAAAATATATTTTGGACAGTGGTATTAGCGCAGTCGAATTGATGGGAGGACCCGCTGAATCATTTGCAGGAATGCCCGAAAACCCTGTGAATTGGAGAGTTTTGTACGGACTGATGCGAAAACAAAGGAATGGTGCGGTGCTTTCTGAAGACGAAACTAACGAGCTGGCCGATTTACAGGCGCAAATGAAAGCCTATAATCAAAAAGTCGCCGAATGGCGTATGAAAGCACCAATGGATAAATTTGAAAAAGTTAGAAAAATGTACGATGATGCTGGGGTGTCAATTTACGCCTTTAAACCTCGTGCCTTTGAAAAGAATAATACCGACGCAGAAATAGACTATGGGTTTAGAGCAGCCAAGGCCCTTGGAGCTAGCCATGTAACGCTTGAACACCCTAGTGATGATTCCCATACCCTTAAGCTGGGCAATATGGCCAAAAAACATAAAATACAGGTAGCTTATCACGGTCATGAACAGCAGACATCCAGCTTTTGGGATACGGCCTTGCAACAATCAAAGTACAATATGCTCAATTTAGATTTAGGTCATTATATAGCGGCAGGAAATGAAAATCCCTCTAATTTAATACAAATGCACCATAATCGTATTTCAAGTCTGCATTTAAAGGACCGCCAAACCCCGGCCAATGGAAAAGAGAACCTTGTATGGGGAAAGGGCGATACTCCCATTGGACAGATTTTAGGATTGATGAGCAAAGAACGCTATTCATTTCCTGCTACGATAGAATTGGAATATCAAATTCCAGAGGGATCGGATGCCGTTAAGGAGGTGGCCCGTTGTCTGGAGTTTTGTAGGGAACAATTAAAAACCTAGGACGTAAAGGTTTTAATTCTAAAAAACACAATTTGAACCGACATTGAGTACTATAATTGCCTAGACGGGGATTTTCGTTTTCATCCCTTTTGATAAAACCATAATTTCGGTGGATGGCAAAAAATTAAAGAAGGAATAAACGCGTTTCAATTGAAATACGCTTTCAGATGCTATTACCTTTGTTATTGTTCTTTTCTTTAGACAAGAACCAAACTTACGAGCTAAACCCTTATTTAAAAAGTCCTGTAAAAGGATCGATTGTTAGGACTTTCTCTTTCTTTGGTAATTAGGCTATAAAAAATTAATTCTAACTCTGGTAAGTTAAGTTTTAAAGCAAAAAGTAAGATTAATTAAATACGAATCGATTTGTACCGTTTTCGTCTAGCTTTCTTATTTTTTTGATATTCGAGAGCATCAAAACGCTGGGAAACGTGTTCTTTCGAGTGTCCTGTTTTAGAAAAAAATATTGTAATAAATTGATTATGAACGAAATAGGGTGGGGATTGCTAACTCTGCCCCCCACGAACTACTATTGAAGTGATAGATAAACCCTGATAATCTTATGATTATCAGGGTTTTTTGAGCTATTCGAACTAGTTGGTTGTAACCACGGTTAAGCCTAACTATCTTTTGTAGCAACATATTTTAGCACGTAAGGATTATGTTCCTGTTTAAATTTCTATTTGGTATGGTACAATTGACCAATATCATTATTGTAAACTACTAAATGCATTACCTTGGGATATGAATGATAAACTTATAAAAAGGAAATTTATATGTTCACAGATTTTAGTTGCGTTTTGGATACGAGGAAGGGTATTCGTTGGACAGCAGTCCTAAACAACTTTTAGGATTCCCATAATCATCAAATAGATGAAGCTTTTTGTCCAATTGCTATGGATTGGAAACTATCAAACAACACTATGTGGATTGGAATTATTTTAACGCTTTATATTATCCTTGCCTTAGTTATTGTAGTAAGTATTTTATTACATGGTGCAAAACCGTCAAAGACTTTAGCTTGGCTTTTAGCAATTTTCACTGTCCCCGTAGGTGGAATATTCCTATACCTTTTGTTGGGAAGAAATCGTAGGAAGAACAAACTATTGAACTTAAAGAAGAAAACGTTTGTAAATCTGAACAAACCTTATGAACATCATTTGGCTATTCTAGGAGGAGCCTATCGTAAATTAATGATGCTGGTATATCAAAATTCCCATTTCCCACCTACTAAAGGTAATCGGCTTACACTTCTTAAAGATGGCAAGACTACATTTGAAGCCATTTTTTCAGCGCTTGAAGGAGCAGAGCGGCAAATTCATTTGCAGTATTATATTTTTGAGGATGGTGAACTGGCAGATAGGTTATTACAACTTTTTGAAAGGAAAATAGCTCATAATGTAAAAATTAGAATGATTTATGACGGCTTTGGAAGTTTTTCGTTGAGTAAGTCCTATTTAGATAAATTAACCACTATTGGTGTAGAGGTATATCCCTTTCTACCATTTAAATTTGGTCGTTTTCTATCCTCTATAAATTACAGGAATCACCGAAAAATAATAGTTGTTGATGGCCATATTGCCTTTACTGGAGGTATCAATATATCCGATAAATACTTGAAGGGCGACCCTGCCTTAGGCAAATGGCACGACATGCACCTAGGATTAGAAGGCCAAGCGGCCAGGCACTTAGATTACGTTTTTGCAATGGACTGGTATTTGGTAAGCCAAATAACTATTAAACAATTGCCAAATTTAGATACAACCATTCCGTCGAATAAAGGTCAATTGGTTCAAATAGTTTCGGGAGGACCGGACGATGATTTTCCATCATTAGAACAGGCCTATTTTACCATCATTAACAATGCCGTGAGGTACCTTTACATTACAAATCCTTATATTATTCCAGGCCAGGCAATTATGCAGGCGTTACAAACATTGGCAAGAAGTGGGGTAGATGTTCGCTTGATGATATCTGAAAATGCAGATAATAGAATAGTGAATTGGAGTGTACGTTCTTATTTTGGACCTTTATTAAAATCAGGCATTAAGATCTATCTCTTCCCGGATGGATTCTTGCATAGTAAAATTATAATCAGTGATGATGCGGTCGCAACCATTGGGACCGCAAATCTGGACGACCGTAGTTTTGAGCAGAATTATGAGGTTAATGCTATCATCTATGATGAACCCTTTACGCAACTGTTGAAAGCCGACTTTTTAGAAGATGCCAACGTTAGCAAAATACTTTCCTACCATGAACACCTTGAACGTTCCTATTCGGATAAACTAAAAGAAGGTTTTGGTAAGGTATTTAGTCCTTTGTTATGACTTTAATAATTCTAGACCTAATTCATTTTTGCAAACCAATCCATTTGTCCAAGTATCGATATTTTCAATCGTAATTTGAGCTATATTAGTTAGTGCTTCTTTGGTTACGAAAGCCTGATGAGGGGTCAGTAGTACATTTGGTAAAGATAATAGTTTTTTTAATTGTTCGTCTTTGATATCCCTGTGGGAGTTGTCCCTGAAAAAGATACCTTTTTCGTTTTCATATACATCGGCAGCATAACCGCCAATATCATTATTTTCAAGGGATTTCACAAGTTCTTTGGTATCTATTATGGCACCCCTTGCTGTATTTATTAAAATTACATCTTTCTTCATCAGTGCTAACATTTCCCTATTTACCAACTGATGGTTTTCATAGGTCATAGGAATATGTATGCTAATGATGTCAGACCGTGAACATAGCTCTTCTATAGGTAGGTAGGTAACCCCGCACAACTCTATCAAATCATAATCTGGATCCATGTCGCTTGCAATTATTTTGCACCCAAAACCATGCATGATTTTTACCATGACACTGCCAATACGCCCTGTTCCAATTATGCCAATGGTCTTACCGTGTAAATTAAAACCCATCAGATTATCCTGTAGGAAGTTGAATACGTGCACCTGTTTATCCGCTAGTACTATTTTTCTATTTAAAGCCAATAACAATGCTGTTGCGTGTTCGGCAATAGCATGGGGAGAATAATCAGGTGTGTTGGCTACTTTGAACCCTAAACGTTTAGCAGTCTTCATTTTAATGTTGTTATATCCAGATGATCTTAAAGTGATATACCTAACGCCTAAATCCCATAATTTCTCTAACACAATGGATGAGGCGTCATCTCCAGAAAAGATACTAATGGATTCGAAACCTGCAGCTTTTATTGCCGTATCGGTATCTAAGGCTTCTTTTAGGTATGTAATGTTATGCTTATTTTTGTTCGCCAGCTTTAAAAAGGGAACTTCAAAATCCTTCGCACTATATACCAGTAACTTCATTATTCTCTTGTTTTTCTTTTCTAAAAATCAAATCCTGTTCCTCCATGGCAACTACCACAAGCTTTATATAATCTTGCACGGTTTTATCAATATTTTTTGGGTCGGTCACATCAATACTACCTCTCCAAATCATTGCCCTTTCTTTTCCTTCACAAATACAATATAAAGTCGTTTCAGCATGGTACACGGTAAACCTATCATAGTAATCCTCGTTGTAGTAAATATCTTGATGGTTTAGATAATCATCATTGAAACGACCTTTATAATTGTCCCATTTGGCAATGGTTTTTATAAAACTTTCTTTGTTCTCAAAACCAGTTACTTTGGTAAACAGTATAGCATCAAAGTCTTTATCCAATAAGCTCCGTTCTACTTCATCTAACTCTTTTTCGGTTTTTTTGGAATCGGTAAAAGAAATATCGAAAACGTCTAAACTTCGCATCGCTTCTACACCTCTTTTCTTAAATTCTTTCTGAAGGCTACTTTCAAAATTTCCTCTTGCTTTTTCATTTTGGGTCATACCTACTATAAGTACTTTCTGTGCATCAAATAATACGATATCTGGATTTTTCCAATTTTCCACTAAACTTATAGAAGAGCAGCTGAATATTAAAATTGTTAGAAATACGGTCATTTTTTTCATAGTTCTATTTTTATTTTTGATGTTTAGCGAGCTTATAATCAGGATTTCCCAAAGCTAATTTCTCCTTTTCTGATTTAAGGATAGAAGATAATTTTATGAATCCCCTTTCCTTCACGGTTCTATAATCCAAGAGGAATAAGTTCATCATCGAAAAGAGCCTTTTATGTGTTTTTTTATAGGCTTTTTCCATATCCAATTGATTAACATCATCTACCATAATTCGCAATTGGTTCCTATGTTTCTGTACTTTTTTGAAAAGAAGTTTTAGTCTATACTGATTTTCCTCTATAGCTTTTTTAAAACCATCAATACGCTCAAACTGTTGTTTCTTCAATGGTTTGATGGCAAAAGATTGAATCAGGTTTTTTAAAAATTGCTGTTCGTCTTTAATGAAGGAAAGCTCAGATATCCATTTCTTTGAGTGTTCGTGCATTTGCCCTGCGTCAAACCATTCTATATATTCTATTTTAGTGTTCTTGCCAGCCATTACGAATGGTTTATAGCGTTGAAAATTTTTATGATATACCAAAGTAAAGCCTGTGAACCAAAACAAAAATGACATTGGTCAGCTTGTTTGTAAACGCTGTATACACTATTTTAAACTTGGCTTGCGGTTTTTTAAAATACCGCCTGCATAGTTAAAAATCTCGGATTTTAATTCTTGAAATTGAGATAGACAGCCGTCAATCTTAATTTGTAGTTTGTCGTGTTTGCGGTAATAGACCAAATCACAGGAACTATCTGTGCATTCCAGCATACCTCCCAAGGTGTTTTCATGTTGGGAAATAAGTTCGCGAATCTTTTTTTTTGTGGTTTCAATGCTCTTAATTCGTGTTTTATAGTCTTGTAACCGTTCAAAAAGATTCGGTGTATTAGGTTGAAAAACATAACCGTCCAAAAGACGTTTGATAAACAGGGGTTCATCATCCAAAAATTGGAAGTGTGATTTCCATTGTTGTATTTCCCAATGTAATTCTTCTACTTTCTTCCCTTGCTTTCCAATTACTTGTTCTTTTTCCATTGCTGATAGGTATATGTATTGAATCTATCATCAAAAGCCAAACTTTACAATGACCTAGGTCAGCATAGGAAACTTATACCTTAAATTCCTGTATTTCGTTTAATTTAGGAATATGTGCCTGCCAGCCATAAACATCACGGATTTTGACCGTAAAGGCATCTAAAACCGTAGGTTCGCCGTGCACGAGGAATACACCTTCTGGAACGTTTTTAATTTCGCCCATCCAATTTAGGAGCTCTTGCTGATCCGCGTGGGCGGATAAGCTTTCTAATTGCCTAATTTTTGCTTTTACGGGGTAGTAATTTCCAAATAGTTTGATTTCATGGGCACCTTCTAAAAGCTGTCTTCCACGCGTACCTTCGGCTTGGTAGCCAACTAGTAAAACAGTTGTAGTAGGTATATCGATGAGCTGTTTCAGGTAGGTAAGCACCCTGCCTCCCGTAACCATTCCACTGCCTGCAATAACGATTTTTGGCCTTGGGTCGTCAATGGTGTTCCATGTATCTGCATAGGAACTTATAATGTTGAAGTGGTCGCACATGGCATGATATTCCGTAAGTGTGAGCTTATGCCAGTCCTTAAAACGTTCAAAAATAGACAATACATTGTTTCCCATGGGACTATCAACAAAAATGGGAATATTCGGAATTTTGTTTTTTTTGTATAACTGCCATAAGGTATACATGAGCGACTGTAGGCGTTCTACGGCAAAAGATGGAATAATCAAGTTTCCTCTTTCCTTGATGGTACTTTTGACCAATGAAACTAAAATGCCTTCTACGTCTTCTTTTGGGTGTAATCTGTTGCCGTAGGTACTTTCGATAAAGAGATAATCTGCCCATTTAGGATGTTCTGGAGGTGCTAGCAATGGGTCACTGTCACGTCCTATATCCCCCGAAAAAACAAATAGTTTTCCAAACAATTCCAATTCAATAAAGGTTGCGCCTATAATATGCCCGTTATACCTAAACTTAAAGCGGATATGTTCCGATAATGAAATCCATTTTTCTTTTTCTTCGTACTGGAACAAATCAATCGTTTTTTCAGCATCCTTTATGGTATAAAATGGCAACGCAGGATCATGTTTGCTATAGCTTTCCTTGTTCGCTTTTTCGGCCTCTTCCTCGTGAATTTTAGCGCTATCCAAAAGAATTATTTTTGCTATTTCCAAGGTAGGTGCAGTACCAATAATCTCTCCTTTGAAATCTTGACATAGTAAACGAGGTAGAAACCCTGTATGGTCTAGATGACCGTGTGTTAGCAACACATAATCCAGTTTAGACATGTCTATGGGTAAGGCCTGCCAATTCAATAGACGCAATTCTTTTAATCCCTGGAACATACCACAATCTATCATAAGATTTAATTCAGGCGTTTCTATGTAGAACTTAGATCCTGTTACAGTGCCAGATGCACCTAAAAAATGAATTTTTATGTTGTTCATATACTATGGATTACAAAGTTGTTTTATTTCTTTTAGAATTTTTACTTTCCTTGTGTTGGAGATTCCCAAGTGGTCCAAAAAGAATTTATCCTTCCAAAGCTGTCTGCACAAGACCACATCCCTGCTTAATAAAAACTGCTTTTCTCTCTTGGTTAGTAAGGTAGAAACGGTAATAGGGTATAAGGCCAAGCGGTCTATGCGCTCTTTTAGCCCATCTTCTAGCGGATAGTCCCAGCTTAAAAGATATAATCCTACGCACTTTCCGTACTGTATAGCATGTGCAGTGAAACGGGTGTTTGTAACGACCCATCCTTTATCCAAACCTTTGATTTCTTGTTTTTTACTGTACCAATGGTTTTTGACATCGTTAAAACGGGAATGAATGTACAAGGGTACTTTTACGTTGCAGTTTCTGCCTTCCTCCCCATGAAACTTGCATTCGACTATGGTTGTCTGTCCATTTTTTTCTGCCACTACATCTATTTCATGGGTGACACAGATACCATCCATAATCACATCTACTTTGGTAGTATAACCAGAATATTCCAATATGGCACTCACGAATCGCTCAAAGGGAAAGCCTGTAGGTCCTAACTCATAAATGGCCTTTTTTAATTTATATTTTGAGGCAAAGACAGATTTCTTTTTTTTAAGTAGGGCGTAGGCTCTATTATAAATTTCAGTGCTAGAAATACCGTCGTACAGCTCATCATGAACTTTATCTAGAATTTCTGCTACCAAATTATGGTCCGCTCCGCTATGCTTTAACGAATTCCGAAGTTTGTCCAAGGAAAATTTAGCTTTTTCCCCCGAGGATTTTATGATTTCGATTTCTGTTTTGTTGGGCATATTATTTTTTTAGATTGACATCTATTTCAGGAATCTTGAGTAGTTGCAGTGTAGCGGATGCCAAGGTTATTTTTCCGTTTGATGCCGATATAACACGTTCAATCTGCTGATACAAATTGTGTTTGGTTATCCGCCTTAATTTGTAATCGGTAATATACCGTAGGTTAAGTACAATCCAATTATCCGTAAGACTAATAGCTATGGTGGGTTCTAATGTGGCATCTTCAATATAGTAGCGCTCTACCATCCCTTTCCATTGTGCCAAAGAATTTTTGATATAGTCAGAAAGCTGTTCCGAAGCCGTATCCAATACTATTTTTTTTGCCATTTGAACATCCGAACTGTAGGTAACCAAAATGTTCAATTCGTCCCAGACAAAAGGAAAATCCATGGAGTAGTTCTTTATGGGGCCTTTAAAGACAAAGGCGTTACTGATTTTTACAATCCTTCCGGAATAATTATCGGTACTGACCCATTCGCCCATTTCCATCAATGTAGTGTAAATACTATCAATGTCGATAACATCGCCTTTAATGCCATTTATTTCTATGCGATCTCCTGGTTGATACACACGAACGAAAAAGATATAAAATGACCCTGCTATGCTTAGAATCAATTCTTGTAAGGTAAAAGTGATTCCTGCGGTAAAAAGTCCAATAATGATGGTGTAGTCCTCTAGATTTTCTACCGTAAACGATACTATCATCAATAGGACTATTAGGGCATAGCCAAAAACTTCTACCCCTTTTTGAGCCTTGTAGCGGATGGCTACATCATTTATTCTTCGTTTTAAGAGTTTACGCAAATAGCCTATAACTAAAACAATACATAGTATCCAAAGAATTAGTTTTGTTATTTTTAAGAAAATAGGCTTGTCTAAAACACCCAAAAGTTCTTCCATAAACATGTCTTGGAAAGACAGCCAAAAGAAGAAGTATTGGACTGTCTTCAATTTAACCAATGTCTTGTTTCTTGTTAAATGCTAAAATAATCCCGGACTAAATCCTTTACCTGATTTTCTGTCATGCTATCCGTTTTGGTAACCGCCTTTAATTTATCAATCAAAGCTTTATGGTTACTTTTCAATTCTTTTTTAAACTTTTCGCTGGTATCCGAAGGACCAAAAAGGGCTATGGCATCAGCATCGCTAATAACATTGGCCAAATTGTTAAAATAGGCCTTTAACTGATGCTTTTCACGTTCCAAATATCTACTATCTTGAACCACATCCTGTGGACCCCATTTTGCCGATCTGGTTCGTGACCCACCAGAAGGTTTAAAAAATTCTAGATTTGAGTAAATAGTCTCAAATTCTTCCGTTTCTTCATGTAGGCGCACAATTTGAGCCTTTTCTTTATCCATCCAAATTCCAATACGTTTCATAGTTTTCTGTTTTTAGTGTAAAGCCAAAATAGGAACGGTAGCATCATACCCTATTTCTTTGACCAAAGGTTTGGAAAACACGCTGCCAAAGAAGAAATGTTTGCTATTTATAAATGCGATCATATCACTGCCCCTGCTTTCTACAAAGGCCGTTATCCCATCGGAGACATCCTTGTAGCTTAGCTTATGAAAACTATGTTCAACAGTTTCCAGAATGGCTCCCAACAAACGCTTGTTGTTTTGTTGTATCGCTGTTAAATCTGCTTTTTTTGTTACATGTAGTACTTTAATAGCGCTCTTGTGCATCATCGCAATTTCAATCAGATAGCTTAATTCTTTGCGTTTAAAAGCCGTATTGTAATCTGTTGGAAAAACAATTTCCTTAGGTGCAGAAAAACGAGTATCCGGAGGGATTGCAAGCACTGGACATTCCCTTATTTTCTCCATAGCATTTACCGTATTGCCACCAAAAATAATTTCACGGTTTGCCGTTGCGCCTCTTGTGCCCATAATTACGAGTTCAATATCTTTTTCTGCTATTGTTTGTTTTAAAGCTTCCGATAAAACATTGAAAGTTGAAATAGTATGATAGGAATGCTTTGGATTATCATGGTGTAGTTCCAACATGTCCAATAGTTTTATAAAATTATCTTGGGACTCCTTTTTTTTAGTTTCGAATACGGCACCGCCAGGCTCGGGTATAATAAGGCCATCTGTACTGTAACTATCTCCTTGAAAAACGTTTAAAAAGTAGAATTCACAATTCAATTTCCCGTAGAGGTCAAGGGCATAGCGTACAGCATGGAGGGCATTTTTTGAAAAGTCTGTAGGAATTAATATTCTTTTGTCCATAATTTTATTCTTTAAGCCAATTTTTTGTTTAGTTTATTGAATGCTCTTGTTTCAATTTTTTATGGTTTTTGATAGGGAAGGATGAGAAAGGGAATGTCTGCATACATACTCACATCTTTAATGATTGGCTCACGGGTTAATTTTTCAAATAGACTGCGTTTATGGTTCACCATAGCATACATATCTATTTGCTGTTTTTCTAGAAAAACAGCTATGACCTTGGCCTTATCATCAAATTCCCGAACCCAATGAAAGCTGTGGTCAACAGCATGTAAACACTGCTGTACTTGTTTTCTATGGGATTCCTGTTCGTTGTTCAAAATTTCTTTTTCGGTAATATGCATTACCCTTATAGATGCCTTGGTCAAGGATGCCAAAAGGAGTAAAGGTGTTATAGAATATTTGGTGCAGCCTCTTTTTAAGTCGGTTACAAATGCGATTTCTTTGGGCGTTTTAAAGTCCATTTCTCCCGGAATAGCAAGAACTGGACATGTATTTATTTGGTTTACTGTCTTTATGGTATTGCTGCCAAAGAAAATATCGGCTGCCTCCGTAAGTCCTTTATTTCCCATGACTACCATATCTATTTGCTTGTCCTCAATAGTTTTCACTATAATTTCCGGTAACTTTCCTTTTTTTAAGATTGTTTTAAACAGATGTTCGGGGTTCTTTGTATCTAAAATAATTTTATGGGAAGTCTTAGCTAGGCGTTCTTCTGATTCTTTTTGTAGTTCTTCTAGCTGTTTTTTACTACCAAAAATTTTTGATTTCTTGTCAATTAAGGGCGTTAAATCATCAAAAACATTCAATATGTAAAAGGTGCAAGGTCTCGATACCAACAACTGTGTGGCATAGAAAAGTGCGCAGTAGGCATTGTTGGAAAAATCTGTGGCGACCAAAATATTTTTCATTGTCTGGATATTTAAACTTTTGGTATAACCATGAAGGGAACGGTAATGTGAAAACCTATTTTTTTAATAATAGGCTCAATAAATAGGCGTTCCATAAAGCTGTGCTTGTTCTGTACCATCACTAGAAGGTTTATTTTTGACTTAGTCTGAAAGGCATTTACGGCCTCTATGATTCCGTTATCGGGTACTTCGTGAAACAGCGCTTTGTTTTCTAATAATTTCTCAAGTTGGCTTTTATGCTTTTCTTGTTGGCTATTTAGATCATAACCAGCACGAACATGTAGTACATTTATTCTTGATTTGTGCTGTTGAACTAGTGCCAATAATGAGGCGAACTCTTTTTTATCGTATTTAATTTCATAGTCTGTAGGAAAAAGGATTTCCTTAGGGGCCTCGTATTCGAATTTTGGAGGGACTGCTATAACCGGGCATTTTGCTTTTTTGATCACATGTACCGTATTTGTGCCAAAAAGAATTTCTTTTGCGCCTGTAGCTCCTGTAGTTCCCATTACGATCAAATCTATATTTTCGGCTTCTACGGTTTGAGATATCTCGCCTAATAAAGTATTAAAGGCCGATCGAACGATGATGGTATGGTTTTCATTCTTGTATTCTTTTTCTAATAGGCTTTTCAACTGTTCCAGTTGGGTTATGCTATTTTCTCGAAGTATGTCGCCTAAACCAATTTGTCCCGGACTTCCCAAAAGGTATTCTGTCTGGTATACCGTTGGTGTGTAGGTGTTTACCAAATAAAAAGCACTCTTCACATTTTTATATGTTAACAGGGCATACCTTATAGCTTTAATAGAATTGTCCGAAAAATCAGTGGGTAAAAGAATACGTGTCATAGCATGATGATTTTGATTATACGATAAAGCTAGGGCAGAAAAAATCCAAATACCATGATATTGGTCAGTTGTCCGGTTTCTTGTTTTTCTTATTTTTAGGACGTTAAAACAGAAACAGATGAAAAGTAGTTTTTCTAAAATACTAGATTCAGAAATACCGGTTTTGGTCGATTTTTATGCCGATTGGTGTGGTCCTTGTAAAATGTTGGCACCCATTCTAAAACAAGTAAAGGATGAAATGGGGGACACCATCAAGATTGTAAAAATTGATGTGGACAAAAACCAATCTATAGCTTCAAAATATCATGTTAGGGGAGTGCCCACCATGCTGCTGTTCAAAAGTGGGAAACAGCTTTGGCGCCAGTCCGGCGTTTTACAGAAGGAGGACATTGTGCAAATCGTAAGGTCACACTCTTAAGCAGTCTTTATCAATGGGTTTTAATTGCTCTCTTAATTAGTTTATTCCCTTGGTCATAACGGCTGGAGGTGGCGGAAATAAGATAGGTGCCTAATGATGTGGAGACAATCCATTTGTATCTTTTCTTTTGGAAAAGCTCTTTGTCCTTATGTTTGTTGATTAGATTTTGAATTTCACAACAAGAGGAATATAAATGTTTTTTCACTCTAGCGTAATCAACGTCCTCGTATTTTTCCCAAAATTGTTCGATTTACCTTGAGTACTATTTCCATGTACACCCTTTGGCGGGGATATCCGGTTTTCGTCCGGACATGACTTCAGTAAACCAATGCAACATCTATAGATTCCAATGATGTAAATGTGCAAGTACATAGGTACAGTTCTGGTTTGGATATCCTACTTGAAAATCTTTGTTTCTTTCTACTTCATTAAATGGTGCTATAAAATCCAAAAGCCTAAGTTATGTTGTCTGGCTTAAAGCAAGGAGTTCTTTTTTTTGTTTTTGGTCTAGGTATACGATTTAGAATTATGGTATGTATTTCAACTGATATACTCATGTAACACTAAGAACGGAAAGGTAGTACAGTACTGATATTATAAACTCCGAGTCTAAAAATGATACGTGCCAAGTGTTATCGGAGAAATTAGATGCTCAGTGATTATATTGTTTATAAGTGATAAAATTCATAGCTGAAATAGAGACCGTTGAACCGTACTCAAATACCCATTAGTATACCATTTTTACATTTTCCAATTCCAACCAAGCCAAAGCGGCAGGTCCTAAAACGGCATTTGAGCTTGTAGAATCGGACAATAGAACTTTCACTTTGCCCTTGTAGGCTTTAAAGAGATAGTGTTCCATATGTAATTTTACGGGATTAAGGAGAATGGTACCGGCTTTGCTCAATCCACCAGAGAGTATAATGGCCTCAGGATCCAAATGCGCTACTGTATATGCTATTTTGCAACCCAAAATTGCTCCTGTCTTTTCGAAGGCAGCTAGTGCTATGGTATCCCCGTTTATTGCTGCTTCTGAAATTTCTATGCCTGTCATCTGCTCAAAACTGAGACTTCGTAAAGGCGAATCTCTGCGCATATACGCCATTAACTCAAATACTGTTCTTTTGATTCCTGTAACTGAGGCATAGGTTTCTAAACAGCCTTGCAATCCACAATTACACATTCTTCCCTTTGGGTCTACCTTTACGTGACCTAGTTCTCCTGCAGCGCCGTGTTGCCCAATTAATAATTGACCGTCTACCACAATACCGCTTCCTAATCCTGTTCCTAGGGTTAGTACCACAAAATTTTTCATGCCCTTGGCAGCGCCAAAAAGCAGTTCTCCCAGGGCAGCGGCATTCGCATCGTTCGCAAGTACAACCGGGAGGTTAAACCTTTGGTTCAGTATTTTTTGTACGGGCGTAGCCTTTCCCCAATTAAGGTTTGGGGGATTTTCTATTTGCCCGGTAAACGGATTGGCATTCGGAGCACCTACACCTATGGAACGTATTTTTATTTCGGAATGCAATGTTGACTTTAAGGATTCAACGGCTACTTCTAGCGTTTTCATGAAGGATGAAAAAGGTTTTTGTGCATCGGTCTTAAAAAGCACTTTATCCAAAATGCTTCCTTCTTTGGTAACCATACCGATTTTTGTAAGACTACCACCAATATCGATACCTAAAACAACTTCCTGTGCCATTGCTTTTGTTCTTTTGCCAGAACAAATAAAAAAAACATAAAATCGGTTTCAACTGACGTAGGTCATGTTAGAACAGGAATGCGCCTACTATCTTAGAATTAAAATCAAATACTATGAAAGCATTTGCTATCCTCAAGAACTTAGAGTCGGAGTCCTGTAAGCCTGTTATAGTGAGAAATCTAAACCGAATTCTGGATATTCGTATTATAGATATTGATAGTAATACCCGTATGCTCCACTTTCTATACAATGGACAAAGTGCCTTTGAGAGCGTGAAAAAAGAATTAAGAAGAATTGGGTATCCTATTGAACAATGTAATAAGGATATTCTACTAAGTCCAAAATAAAGAATACATTCTAAACATATTTCGTAGCCATCGGTTACTCACAAAATCTTTACATACCTATGCGCGGAAAAACTAAAAACGGAACTTTTGTTTGAAATGCAACTTGATTGATTACATTTTCGGTAGTTAACTTATCGAAAAAACTATGCCAATAATTCGCCATGGCAATCATTTCTACATCTGTATGTTCAGAGGAAAATAATTGGATAGTATCCGATATTTTTGAATCTCCCTTTACCTCCTTAAAGCTTAGGCGTAAACCATCAAAAAGTGCTGTCAACAGATCTTTAGAGGTTTGTTGTTGTGGAGTTAGTTCTCCCCCGGTATCTATATGTACTATAACAATTTCTGAATCCCATAGCTTGGCTAGATTATATAAAGGGCCTAATTCTACTTTTGAATACACATACTCAAAATTGGTAGCAAAGGCGATTCGTTTAGGAATACTAAACGTGTAATTTTCCGGTACTACTACCAACCTACAGAAATCTAAATGCTTTAAAACGCTAACTGTACTGCTGCCTATAAAAACCTCTTTCAGTGCAGAAGAACCTTTAGAGCCCATAAAAACATAACTTATGCTATAGTTCATAACTGTTTTTCCGACGGCGTTCAACAAGGAATCCGATATGCTTAGCCCTTGGAATTGGTGCAGTGGATTATCATTCTTGGATTTTAATTCTTCCAATTGGGATGTAACACCTCTTTCCGATTCTTCTTTTATGGCCCGGTAAAAGCGAGTGTTTTTGGCTTTCCCCATAGTATTACTTAGACCGGACGCTCCAATTTCGAAAGCGTTCAGTACAAAGAAAATACATTCCTCATTGCTAAAAAGATGAATAGCATAATCGATCGCATTGCGGGCATTGGATGAAAAATCGGTAGGTAAAAGTATATGTTTTGAAATCATGATATTTAAAATAAAGGAAAATCAATCAGCATTTATTCGGGAAGTATCAATAGGGGTACAGTGGTATGGAAAGTTATCTTTTTTACCACAGGTTCTCCTATCATTTTTTCCCAAAAACTATGTTGGTAACGTATCAAGGCGATCATAGCTACCTCTGTATTTAGAACAAATTTTTCGAGCGTATGGGCTATATTATTTTCAAAATCTATATTGTAGAACATTAGATTAAAATCATTTAGGTATTTTTTTAATACCTTCTGATTAATCAGTTGTTGCTCGTTCATCTCAAATTCTACAGCCACGTGTACAATTTGAACAGTAGTTTTCCAAAGGGAAACCAAGTCGGTCATTGGTAGCAGTTGGTGTTGCTCGTATTTTTTTGAAAAATCTGTAGGAAATACCAGTGATTGCAATGATTTAAAATCGTAGTTCGACGGAGACACCAAGATGGGACAGTACTTTATTTTTTTAAGTACTTTAACGGTATTGCTTCCAATGAAAACTTGTTTGGCACCACTTGCCCCTTGGGTGCCCATACAAATAAGGTCTATATCTTTTTGCGCTATAAGTTGTTCAACGGCAATGTCCAATGGATCAGACATAGAGATAGCTTCGAAACTATGATTTGGAATTTTATGATTTTTTTTTAAATATGCCATTCCTTTTTTCAACTCCCGTTTGGAATATTCTGCCAAGGAGTCATAGACAACACCTAATCGTTGCTGCCCTTTACTTCCTAACATATTTAAAGTATTAGGCTCATAGGCGTGCAACAAATAAAATTTGCATTCCACATCGGTATGTAATTTTAGCCCAGTGAAAATAGCGTTCCAGGCATTGTTGGAGAAATCTGTAGGTATGAGTATTTTTTTCATCTTTAAGGTTTAAGAATTATCTAGAGAGGTTTTGCATGACCAAAAAGGGAATCTTTGGGTGTAACCCAATTTCATCTACCGTAGATCTGTATAACATATCCTCTAAAAATGAGTGCCGGGAATTAATCATGACCAAAAGGTCCATATTTTTTGCTAAGCTGTATTCCATTATGATTTCGCTCTTATTTTTGACAGGTAAACGATCAAAAAATAAGTAGGTGTTAGGCAAGGATTCCTGTAAAAACCTTTTGTTGTCAATTTGTCGATGACTTAAATCTTCAAAATCAGAAATATAAAGGCAATGGATTTTTGATTTAAATTCTGCTGCCAAGCTATCCAATAGCTTCAGCTCTCTACGTTTGTAAGGGAGCATAAAATCCGTAGGGAATACTATTTTTTTTGGTTGTTGGTACGCGTAATTGTCTGGAACGGCCAAAACAGGGCACTGTACGTATTTGAATACTTGTACGGTATGACTGCCAAATGTCAACTTTTTATCTGCAGTTTGCCCTTGGGTACCCATTATAACAAGATCTACGTTTTTTTGATTGGCGAAATCATTGACCGCATCCACCAAAGACTCAAAGGAAGAAACGCTCTCAACAATGTGTTTTGGGTTATGGTATTTTTCCTTAAACTGTTGCACCAGTATTGTTAGGGCTTCATTTACCCTTTTTTCGATGGCTTCTTTTTGTTCTTCCACAGAGGCTCCTCCGTTATTTTTAAATGGGCCGTAGACTTCGTCTGCGTAGGCATGTAAAAAATAGAAATGGGTACGTTGGCACTTATAGAGCTGTAATGCATAGTTTATGGCATGTATAGCATTTAAAGAAAAATCAGTTGGAATTAAGATTTTTTTCATCGGTCTTCCATTTTATGTTTTCATAAAAATAGAAGTGAATAGTCCCAATTGCAATGATATTGGTCAGTTCGGCACTATAATGGCCTATTCATGAATAACCAATAATGGTATGGTGCTATGAAAGCTTAACTTTTCTATAGTTGCGTTGAACAAAAGCTGTTGAAAAAAATTCAAGTTTTTGGCGACCATGGTTAACATGTCTACCTGTTGATCGTCAACAAAATTAAGAATGGCGGCCTTTGTGTTTTTGTCAATTATATGATGAAACCTATGTGTGTATTTAAATAATTCCTTAAAATAACCGAGTAAATACGCTTTGTTTTTTTCTTGTGCTATTGTTAAGCCAGCGTTACCGTTTGAAACGTTAAACACATGAATATTAGCATTTGATATATGAAGAATTTGGGTAAAAGCTTTTAAAATAGGGTAGGTAAAAAAAAGGTTATAATCTGTCGCAAAGGCTATTTCTTTGGGTATTTTGATTTGTGCATTCTCCGGAATTACCAGCACATTACAAAACACTCTTGTTATAACATTGCCCGTATTGCTTCCCACGATAGACGCCTTTATTCCCGATGCTCCTTTCGTACCCATAACGATAAGATCTATTTTTTTTTCATCTATGGTTTTACGAATTACATCTATAAAGTTTCCATATTCCTTTAAGGATATAAACTGATGATTTTCATTGATTGGTAATCTTCCGATTTGTTTAAAAAGGAAATTCAATTTTCCTTCAATTGAAGGACTTATTTTTTCAGTAGGGAAAGAAAAGGAGTTACTGTTTATTGCTGACTGTCCCAAATCCCCAACATGTAACATATAAAAGGTACAGGGTTTGTTTTTGAATAATTGTATTGCATATTCAAGAGCGTTCCAAGAATTGGGAGAAAAGTCCGTGGGTACTAAAAGATGGATCATTTAAACGGTTTGGCAAACAAATTTAAACTTGTTAAGATATGTGAAAAATGATTTTTGTCAGGTTTCATTCTATTTTATACCAGAATCGAAACTATTTAATTTACATACCGTAAAGCCTTTAACTCTTTAATATGTATGTTACGGCCCTCTATATCTATTAGTCCCTCTTTTTTGAAACCAGAGAGCGTGCGAATAAGGCTTTCGGTAGCTACACCGGCAACACTTGCCAAATCGTTACGTGATATTTTTATGGGATCTTCGGTGCCCCTATTCATAATTTCGGCAAATTGAAGAAGTGTTTGCGCTGTTTTCCTTCGGACGGAGCTATAGGCCATTTGTAGTAACTGTGCCTTTATAACACTAATATTTTCTGTAAACAGTTCCATCAATTCTAATGAGATATTGTTATTTTTTCTTAGAATTTCCTTTAAGTTTTCTTTTGATATTCCAGCTAAATCCGTGGGTTCAATGGCGGTTGCTGATTCTTGATAGGGCACATTATCTAGAAAGGATGTAAAGCCTAAAAAGTCATCTGCGCTGCTCAAGGACGTTGTCAATTCCTTACCGTCCGAATCCATACTATGGCATTTAACGAACCCTTTTAGAATCAAATAAATCGTGTTGGAGCGTGAGCCTTCCTGATAAATGGTTTGACCTTCCTTAAAATGGACTACTTCTCCGTTATCATCAAAAAAGTTTTTTAATTCGTTCAAGTTGCGCATTTCATCCTCCAAAACAGCAGGGTTATTGGATGCCTTTTCAAGCATATGGTTTAGAAGTTGGGCCTTAGCCAATCTGCTCTCTATGGCACTAATAAGATCATCTTCTTCAAACGGTTTTGTTAAATAATCGTCTGCACCCATGTCCATTCCCCGGCGTATTTCTTTATGCTCGGTTTTTGCCGACAGGAAGATAAACGGAAGCTGTTTGGTTTTTTCATCTAAAGAGAGACTTTTTAACACGCCATAACCATCAACTACAGGCATCATGATATCACAGATAATAATATGAGGTAGGTTTTTCTTGGCAATTTCGATACCTATTTTTCCGTTAGAGGCGGTAAGAACAGTGTATCCGGATAGCTCTAATAGCTCTGCTGTGTTTTCACGCAAGGCGCTGTCGTCCTCTATTAATAAAATGGTTTTCATTTATTGGACGAGGTTAGATTCTCTAGGGATGTTTATTACAAAAGTAGATCCTTTGTTCTCTTTGCTCGAGAACTCTAGACTTGCGCCTAAATTTTCTAAGTGTTGTTTGGCAATGTTAAGGCCAATACCCGTGCCTTGGGTCAAAAGGGCATTTTCTGCCCTAAAATAGCGATCAAAAATATGCTTTTGTTCCTCTTGTGGTATACCTATACCATTGTCAATGACTTTTAGTATTATTCGGGTTTCATCGTTTGTAACCACTAAGCCAATAATGGAACCCTCTGGAGAATATTTAATGGCGTTATGTACCAAATTGGATAAAGCAAGCTCCAAGGTTTTTTCATCGAATTGGATAAGGATATTATCAATATTTTCTGGATACCGGATTTTTTGACCAGCCTTTAGTAGCATATTGGAATTATATACGACTTCATTGATTATTTTACTTAAAGGAAAGCTCTCTATCCTATAGTTTACCTTACCGGAGTCCAAACGTTCCACAGATAGAAAATCGTTTAGAATCGTATCTAAATATTTGACCTTATTTTTGATGGTATGAACATGTTTGTCCCGTTTTTCTTGTTGATTTGTTTCGGTATATTTCCCTAAGAGGGTAATGGAGGTTAAAATACTGCTTAAAGGTGTTTTGAATTCGTGGGATACCAAAGATAAAAAACGAGTTTTTAGTTCGTTCAGTTCTTTTTCTTTGGCAAGAGCTTCGGTTAATTGCTGGGTACGTTCGTTAACTTTCTTCTCTAGTTTTTCTGTATAATTTATGCGTTCGGTAATGTCTAAAATTATGGCGACAAACGTCTTTTTCTCTCCCATAACAGATAATTGCATATGTACTTCTACCGGGTAGGTAGAGTTATCTTTTCTTCTGTGACGGGTTTCAAAATGTAATTTGACTATTTTTTCGACTAAAAGTGGTTGTATCAAATTTTTAAACTCATGCTTATTTAAGTCGGGTTTAATAGCTAAAGGTGTCATGTGAGCCAATTCTTTCATGGTATATCCAATGTTTCGCTGGGCTTCTTTATTTACGTTGGTAAATTGTAAGGTATCTGCATCAAAAACATATATTTCGTTAAGCGATTCGTCAAAAATACGTGCCCAATGGCTGAGTTCCTTTTCTTTTGTTTTACGTTCTGTAATATCAATAATAAGGGCCATTACATAAGTGGCTCCATAGAGATCAAAAGGATTGAGACCTGCCTCTAAGGGGAATTCATGGCCGTCTTTGCAGATACCGAATAACTCTCTGCCCCTGCCCATCTGACGCTTATCGCTTTTTGCTATAAAGCTGTCAACTTTAGTGTCATGGTTGTCACGGTATCTTTTAGGAATTAGAGTGTCTAACTGTTTCCCTATCAATTCCCGCTTTTGATACCTGAACATTTGTTCGGCTGATGTGTTGGTAGCAACGATCGTCTGCTTTGCGTTAATAACGATTATACCTTCGGATACTCCCTCGGAAAGTAGATTGAAAATATTACTGTTCTTTTCAAAAACGTGCATGTATCAAATATAAAGAATACAAACTGATAATGGTCATATAACTTATAAGTTGCATTCCTTAAATTTAGAAGATAGGATCAAAGATTGTAAAGATGAAAAACACACCTAAAACCATGAACGGACTCTATGAAAACCTGGGCAAACTGTTTTATGCGGTAGCGATTAGTGATGGCAGTGTTCATGCAAAGGAGTGGGACAAAGTAAAGAAACTTGTTAAGGAAGATTGGTTATATGTAGATGATTTTAAGGACCGATACGGGACTGATGCCGCAAACCAAATTGAAATCGTTTTTGACCTACTCATGGAATACCCAAGAACTAGCGAGGAATGTTTTGATGAGTTCAAGGACTTTTATCAAAATCATCCATATGCTTTTTCAAGTAAAATTAAGTGGTTGACCAAGAAAACCGCGAATGCAATTGCCAATTCCTTCTCCGGTAAGAACAAGGCAGAGCTTATTATACTGGCTAAAATTGAATTGTTGTTTAAGTAGAGTAAATAATCTTCTATACTGTTAAATCGCTTTTTTACTTCTAGCAAATTTTTCCTTACGTTTTCTTAGTTGACGTTCCAAATCATTTATAGTTTCTGCAGCCGCTTTTTCAAAATTGGATTCGGTAGATTTCGCGAAGATTCTTGGCCCAGGGACACTTAGTCGCATTTCACATATTTTATCTTTTCCATCGTTGGCTTGTCCTAGCTTAAAGAACACATCGGCACGTATTACAAAATCATATTTATGTGATAATTTCTGAAGATTACGGGTAACGATTCTACTTAAAGAATCGCTTTCTTGCATCTGTACATACTGCATATGTATTGTCATAATTTGTTTGTTTTAGTTTCTTCTCAAAAGTAGGAATGCTATTCTTTTCCTAAAATGACTTATGTCATTTGGGGGTTTAGTGTTAATGCTAAATTTTAGGACTCATTCTAAAACAGGAGTATTATGGCACTTAATTTTAATCAATATGCAACAGAAGGCAATACCTTTTTGAAGGATTATGCCAAAGAAATGAATATGCCTAACGACCGAAATAAGGCGGGGCGTATTTTTACCGCAATCATGCATGCCTTACGGGATATCATCCCACCGCAAGAATCATTACAATTCATAGCCCAGCTTCCTATGTTTCTAAAGGCGATTTATGTAAATGGTTGGAATATTAAAAAGGAAAAACCAAAGGTCAAAAGGATGGCTGATTTTTTGGATTTGGTTCGCACTCACGATTGGCCTGTGGAGGTAAATGACTTTAAATATACCGATGATCTTGCCGAACGCTATGTGGATACTACGTTCATTTACCTGCGCAAATATGTATCGTTAGGCGAAATGGAAGACATCCGTGATGCATTACCCAAGGATTTAAAAAGTATGATTTATTCGAATTTGATGTTTTAAGCACGGTTAAAATAGAAATTTCACTTCCGAATGATTTTAATCATTGCAAGCGTCCTTAGCTCCTTCTAATTTTGAATAACTCAAAAATTGATGTTATGAAAACTACACAGTTATTAGTTGTATTTCTATGTTTTTTACCAATTACCTTGCTTGCCCAAACACTTCAGGGAATTGATGAGATTGCTCCATTTAGCGAGGGATTGGCAGCTGTGCGGCAAGGGGAACAATGGGGTTTTATTAATGAAGAAGGTACTTTAGTCATTAATTTTAGAAATGATGTCTATTCTAACAATAAAGTCGACAAATCTAAATCAGATATTACTGGGGTAGGCCTTCCTATGTTTCAAGAAGGAAGGTGTTTGATAAGTAAAAAAGTGGAGGATGGCGTTCCCTTATATGGATTTATGGATACTAAGGGAAATACCATAATCGAACCTCAATTTTTAAATCTGTACCCGTTTAAGAATGGCTATACTACTGGGGTATTGTTTGATAAGACTTTAAAAGGAGAAAATGAATTTAAACTTAAAATATATGACTTTAAATTCTTTGATGTTCTTTTGGATACTTCGGGAAAAATCGAAGAATATTTTGAAAGAAGACAGAACATCCATATGACCACAAGGAGGTACCAAATACCTTCGATTGGTGTAAAATTATTAACGGATGGACTAGTAGCAGTACATATCCAAGACCAAGCTTGGGAAATACGGAAAATTTCTCTGAAGAATTAAAAAACCCAATTATTTGAAAATATGAAGATTATGGAACGATTAAAAGATAAAGTTGCAATAATAACCGGAGGTGCAGGCGGAATAGGAATGGCCACAGCAAAATTATTTTTGGAGGAGGGCGCCAAAGTAATCCTTGTTGACATCAATAAGGAAGCCTTAGAGAACGCTAGCTTAATGTTAGATCATAAGAACCTTTCTTATTATGTTGCAGATGTTTCCAAAACGCAGGACAACGAAAAATACGTAGCACATACGTTGCAAGTACACAAAAGAATTGATATTTTTTTCGCCAATGCTGGTATAGAAGGGACTTCAAAACCCATTGCAGAATATCCCGATAGTATTTTCGATAAGGTGATTGATGTGAACGTAAAAGGGGTCTGGTTAGGATGTAAACATGTTATTCCCAAAATGGAAAAAGGGGGGAGCATACTCATTACTTCATCGGTTGCTGGTCTTAAAGGGTTTGCAGGACTGGGAGCCTATGTAGCCACCAAACATGCCGTGGTTGGTATTATGCGGGTCGCTGCCTTAGAGTGTGCAGATAAACAGATACGTGTAAATACGATTCATCCAGGTCCTGTTAACAATGATATGATGAGGCGGCTAGAGAAAGATATGTCGCCCGATAGTCCGGAGCAGATACTTCAAGGCTTTGAGTCTGCTGTGCCCTTTGGGCGCTATGCAGAGTCAACTGAAATTGCCGATCTGGCCTTGTTTTTGGCATCTGATGAAAGCAAATATATTACCGGTTGCACCCATGTGGTTGATGGGGGGATGTTAACAGCTTAAATTAAAAAGGGTTTTATGAAAACTAGCGTCATATTCTTCATTATGGTTATTACGTTTTGCAGCTGCAAACACAAACCTGAAACACAAAAACCAAAATCAGAGGTACTCGTAAAAGAGGAAAAAGCGATACCCACAGTTCCCTTGGTGCTAATTAAGCTTGGCGAATTTGCAAATATCAACCTTTCAGATGTGTCGGTGGTCAATGAATTTATCGTATTCAAACAAATTGATACAAACCAGACGGTTACAACAATCGATATGAATAAAGCAGTCTCACAGTACAGAAAAATGACACAACGTGAACAAGTTGTTTCATTGCCCATTTTCGAAATCCAAAATACGGATAGTGCTATTTTGGTCATTCAGGGCGTTGGCTTTGGAGGCCCTATTTGGGCAAAGGTATTGGTGGATAGAACTTCTTTGGAAATCAAAAAAGTGGAATTCGAACATAAAGCAGAATCTGAAGGCTACGGAGCGGCAATGACCCAATCCTACTTTGAAGAAAAATTCGTTGGCACAAAAATAGATCTAGAAAAAAACACCTTTATCCTTCAACGAAATAAGGAACGGAGAATGGATGACGGTACTCTTATTGACGGAATATCAGGGGCTACGATGACCAGCCATGGAGCGCTTGAAATGGTGAATCTAGGATTAAAGAACTACAAGGGATATCTAAGACCATAAAGAATGAAAACGAAAACGGAACTAGTATTAGAACTTTGGACGGAAGCGAGAACTCGATTTACGAAACAAATGGATAGTCTTACGGATGAAGATTTGAAAAAAAAACTTCCACCTTCCGTCAATAGTGTGGGTTATCTCATTCGGCATATTGGAGATGTGGAATTGCTATTTGCAAAGAACGTTTTTGGTGGAACAGGAGTGAAGGTCATTGCCAAAACCGTTATCTCTCAAACGGACACTGGGGAATGGACAGATTTAGAAGAGCTCAAAGCGTATGTTACGGACTCCTTCAACACCCTAAATGCGATAGTAGCCAAACAGAAGGAAGCGGATTGGGAAACCAACATATCCACTAAAGAATTTGGCGCGAAGACTAAGGCGGAAGCCTTTGGTCGTATCATATCACATACCAATCACCATGCTGGACAAATGGCAATTTTGATTAAGTATGGAAAGTAGATTAGCGATTCCTGATATCACTCAATTGGCTTCTGGGCTTTCCATCGTTTTAGGGTAGGAAGTGTTTCGTGAGCTAAGATGGTCGCTTTTTCTATAGACATACCCATGCTATGAGCTATGTCATTTTTTTTCAAGTTTATCTTCTAAAGATATCCCAAGGTCTACGAATTTTCCTTGTAAATAACAATACTGACAATATTCGGTATTGATAGCACCATCCTTATTGGTTCCAAGATCAGCCAGTTTATGCATAGGCATCCCACAACTCTCACAACAATTAGTAGTCCATAGTATGTTTCTTATGTGTTAGGCATTCATTTTAATCTTTTGGCCACTTTTAGAATTGTTCGTTATCCATTGGAACAATTCGTCGGCATCTTTCTTTTCACAAAGCTGGGTGCCAGGAGTCATGGTAGCGGCGGTGCCACAAGCTACACCATATTTTCCCATTTCACTCAACGATTTTCCTTGGGCTAATGCATACACAATTCCAGCAACCATGCTGTCTCCCGCACCTATGGTACTTTTTTGATGAACAACGGGAGCCGCAATATATTCCAAACTAGTAGTAGTAACCATCATTGCACCTTGGGCACCCATAGAAATTACGAGCACTTCACAAGGATTATTTTTCAAAAACGATTTATCAACAGATTCAAGTTCTAAAAAGGAAATTGTTTTTAAACTGCAGAGCTTGGCGAGTTCTCCTAAATTAGGTTTTAACAAATATGCCCCTGCTTTTGCTCCTTTTAGTAATGCATCTCCCGAAGTATCGAGAATAACTTTAACTTTTTTATTTTGTGCAATTTTAGATATCTGGGCGTAAAAATCAATGGGCATTCCCGGGCTTAGACTTCCACTTGCTACTAAAAAATCACCTTCAGAAAGCACTGAATCTAATTGCCCCAAAGTGTTTTCCCACGCTGGTTCACTTATTTTTGGCCCTGGCATCCCGAATCGGTATTGCTGGTTTTTTACAGTGTCGGTTACGGAGAGGTTCTCACGAACCCTTCCTGCAATTGGAATTACCTGTTGCTGTATTTCCAAATCTTCCAACAATTCCTGTAGCTGTTTTCCCGTAGGGCCTCCAGCCATATAAATGCATAAAGAATCTACTCCCAATATACTTAATACCCGCGAAACATTGATGCCACCACCTCCAGCTTCATAAACGGGCGTTGCACATCTAAGTTTACTGTTCGATTTTATTCCTGAGACCGTTGTGCTCTTATCTATGGCCGGATTTACGGTTAATGTGATAATTTTTTTCATTTGTTTGTTATTTTGGCGCAGGTTCATTTTTAAATATAACGCTTCGCCTAGAGGCCTCATATGACAAAAGTCACTAAATAAAAATGGACGTCTAAAGCACTTTAGTTCAAAATAATACTATGAAAACGGTTCAAAAAGTCATAGGCATTACTCTTAATACTTTATGAACTGTTTCTTAATTTGGCTTTTGTATCTAATATTTTCTTGATCAAAAACTAAACCACTATACACTAAAGTGCATAGTTTTATCTCGTTTTGAGACCAATAAGCACAGTATAAACATTTCTGTTTTGCATAAGTGCATTAAGAGTATCCTCTTATGTTCATCACTTCCTTTACTATTCAAAGAACTGGGTAACGGAAAGTTACTTATTTGATGTTCTCTTTTTCCATTTTACCAGTTCATACCATAATACGGAAGCACTACCTGAAAATATACAGATACTTAATTGATAAAGGTCTAAAGTTGTAAACCTAAAAAAACTTGTAAAGGCCGGCACCAATAACAATAGTGCTGCAATAGCAATAGTAATTCCAATAATCAATGGCACGAGATTGTTTTTGTACTTTAAGGTTGAACCTATAGAAAAATAAAAAGATCGGTTGACCAAGGTCAGAAAAATGTTTGCGACGATTAGTACCATAAAAACCATGGTTCGTGTTTCAGATTCATCAAAACCTTGTCCTACAGCATATTGATAGACGGATAATGCGCCAATACTTATACCTAATCCCTGTATAATGCTTGTTATCAATTCTTTGAAGTTAAAAAAAGTGGCGGTAAACGGTCTTGGTTTTTTAAGCATTGTATTTTCTTCCATAGGTTCGTTTTCGTAGATGATTGAACAAGTGGGGCCCATAATCAACTCTAGTAGAATTATATGGGAGGGAGAAAATATCGTTGGATATAGCCAACCTAATGCCAAAGGAATAAAAACGGTCAAGATAATAGGAATGTGGATCGAGATGATATATTGTATCGCTTTTTTAAGGTTGGTATAAATTCTGCGGCCCATGGCAATCGCATCAACCATTTTGGATAGGTCGTCATCCACTAGAATTATGGAGGCTGCTTGTTTTGCAATTTCTGTTCCTTTTTTGCCCATGGCAATACCAAAATGTGCAGCTTTCAGTGCTGGTCCGTCGTTAACCCCATCGCCAATCATGGCAACGACTTCATTATTTGCTTTTATGGCATTAACGATTCGTAATTTCGCATCGGGGAACATTCTTGTAAATACTTGGGTATGTTGTACCTTTTGTTGTAATTCCAAGTCGCTCAGCTGCATCAATTGGTCTCCGGACATGCATTTTTCAAATCCTTTGAAACCAATTTGTTTGGCAGTCGCTAATGCCGTCTCCGCGTAGTCACCGGTAACCAGTTTTACGTTTATACCGGCGGTATCAAAAGCTTTAAGTACAGAACCAATATTTTCTTTTGGGGGATCATAAAAGGCTACAATTCCCTTAAAATCGAATTTAAAATCCTGTTGCCGTTTTGGGTAATTGCTTCCTTCAAAATAAGCCGAACCAACTCCTAACAGGCGACACCCTTCTTTTCCTAAACTCCTTATAGTTTCATTGATTTTTGTTTTTTGTTCTGCTGATAAATTTGAAATTTCTAAAAAAGCTTCCGGTGCTCCTTTTGCCGCAATAATTCTATCACCGTGGTAATTTTCAAAAATATGGGTCATCATGGGCGGTTTTCCACTTAAAGGATATTCGTGCACCATAGTATAGTTAGTTCGTTCATCCAACGCCCCCAGTTGCATATATGCTTCGTGTAATGCGATTTCCATAGGGTCAAAAGGAATGGGCTCGCTCGCCCACATGGCCAAGCTCACTAATTCTTTTACTGATTCATTAAATTTCGCTCCAGTCGAAGTTATTTCTCCCGTCGCCATAGTAAAGAGTTTTACTAGACTCATTTTATTCTTGGTAATGGTACCTGTCTTGTCTATACAGATTACCGTTGCACTGCCTAATGCCTCTACCGTTTTCATCTGTTTTACTACCACACCCAGCTTCATCAAGCGCCAAGCTCCTATGGCCATAAAGGTGGTAAAGGCTACAGGAATTTCTTCAGGAAGGATACTCATGGCCAAGGTCAGTGCCTTTAACAAGCTATCTAGTAGATTAAAGGACTTGAAATAATTTATGCCCCACACCAGTAAAAACGTGATACCTCCCCAAATGGACATATTTTTCACAAAGTTGACGATTTGCCTTTCCAGTGGCGTTTTTTCTTCCGGAATTTCATCAATACTTCTTCCAATTTTGCCCAACTGGGTTTTGTTTCCTATCGCTGTTACTGTGGCAATAGCTAATCCACTTGCAACCGTGGTACCTGTAAAAATTGAATTACTCGCGTGTTCTGCATTTTTAAAGACTGAAAATGATTCCCCAGTAAGAATGGATTCATTAACTGAGAAATCATTGGAATGTTTAATGGTACCGTCTGCGGGGATAACGGTTCCTTCTTCTACCATAATACTGTCGCCCACTACAATTTCTTCACTGGGTATGCCCAATACTGTGCCATTGCGAATCACAGTGCTATTAGGTTGCGTAAGACTTTGCAATTTCTCAAGTGCCTTCCGGCTTCTAGAATCTTGATAAAGCGAAATAGAGCCTACCAATACAATGGCAGCTACAAGGAAGATACCATCTCCAAAATTTCCGCTAATAAAATAGATGGAAGAGGCTACGAACAACAAAATCACCATAGGCTCCTTAATAATACTTTTTAGGGCGTCTAGAAAACCACTTTCCTTTTTATAGGTCAATAGGTTCGCTCCATGGGCTTTTCTTGCGGCAAGAACCTCTTTATCAGTTAAGCCTTTTATACCAAAGTTTTCTATGGACATTCTTATTTTGTTTCCTCAAAAATATACGTAAAAAAAATCTTTAAGACTGACCTATGTCATTTCATTTGTTCGATGTTCATGGTATTTTCGAAACATAAAATAGATTGTATAACCTAAAAAAATACTATTATGTCACTAGTAAAATTTAAAAGACGACCCTTCGGAAATCTCATTACCCAAGACTTTTTTGATGTAGATGATTTTTTCGATAATAGAGGATGGGCAAGAAATATGATGCCCGATACTTTTTGGAACGGTAAAAGATCTGAACCAGCTTTGAACATCAAGGAAACCGATGCTAATTTTGAAATTGGATTGGCAGCTCCCGGTTTTGCCAAAAAAGATTTTGAAGTAACCATAGAAGATGGCTGTTTAAATATTAAGGCAGAAAAGCATACATCTGAAGAAGATATAGAAGACAACTACACTCGTAAGGAATTCAGCTATACTGCTTTTGAACGCTCTTTACGATTGCCGGAAAGTATTAAACAAGAAGCCATAAAAGCCAAGTACAATGACGGCATCTTAAGCTTTAATCTTACAAAAAAGGCAGAAGCCAAAAAAATGCCGCCTAAAAAGGTACAGATTGCATAAGAATTTGTCCTAATCATTCCTTCTTGCTAAAACCGAATTGCGTCCATGTTTAGATTTGGTTTGCAGGCATACTCTTATTACATCCCCACATTATTTATGTTTCTTATTACCGGTATGTTGTTTTAATTGAAAATTATTTAGCTAACGATCACTGTATAATATCCTATTCCCCCCAATTGGCTTTTAGTTCTTAGGCGTATTGGTCTTAATAGGTATTTTGAAGATTACAGCAACGTCGGGCCAAAGCTTAGAGAAACCATCGGTTCCTGTATGTAGGTCATAGCATTCTTTGTTAAGGGTTTGCAATGCCTCTGCCCCGTTCCAGGATAACAAATCTACATGAGTGGAGAGCTGTAAAGTATCTTTCTTTATTGAATACTCGAAAACCGTATCGTTGGTAATGTCGTTCATTTTTAATGCTAATCTACCAACACCATTACGGGAGTCCATAATTTCTCCGAAAATGGTATCCGTCCTAAAAAAAGTAAAAAAATATGTCCTAAGCTTAGCATCTCGAATCTCGTTGTTAGAATTTACAGACTGGGTATTGATGGTTATTTTAGCATTTCGCAATAACTCATCTATGGAGCCAGACGCTGTCTTTAATTGAAGTTTAAATTCATCAAAGGTACCGCTTACACCCAGTTTATCCGTAAACTTATACGCCGTCCATAAGATCGAAGTATGCTCTGTTTCTAAAGAGTAGGAGGGTTTTTTAAGAGTTGTCTTTGTACCCGAAGGACTATTTTTCTCTTTTTTAGATGTGTTGCAGGTCGTAACCAATACCGCCAAAAGTAAGACTAGAATTGTTTTTAGAAGTTGCCGCATGATAGGAATATTTTTTGTGATTCCTAATTTAGTAAGGGTATTCGGTAATTAACATGATTTGCATCAGACTAGTCCACAATAAATGTAAATTGGTTCATCTCTTTCAATTATGCATTAGATGTTAATCTAATTTGTTCCAAATTACTTTTTAGAGCAGTTTTGGTTGCGGAATATCCCAATTCTAAAAGGGTATCCATATTTTTTAAGGAAAACATGCTAAAGTCGGCCATGCGGTCCGGTCTTATTAAAAGATCGCAATCCTCGAACTTTAGCATTGTTTCGTTGGAGACCATAATGTGATAGGCACGTTCAAGTACATTATGGATATGTTTAAGATCGGCTATTTTCATTTTCTCGAACGGGTTTACATAAACACCTATAATTTGGTCGCAATTTATTTTTAGAAGGTCTACTGGAAAATTGTTCAATATACCACCATCTACATAATATCCGTTTTTAAAAGGTACCGGCGCAAATAGTCCCGGCACAGCAGCAGAAGCAAGGATAGGTTTTATAAGTTCTCCGTGATGAAATACTTTTAAAGTGCCGTTAAGAAGATTGGTAGCGGTAACGTACAACGGTGTTTTCAAGGATGCGAAACTGTCATCTGGGAGATAGGATTTTAATAGGTCATAGAACTTTACGGTATCCACAAATCCGGGTTTGCTCTTTGCATAGTTGGTTATGCTAAAAATTTGTGTGGTTTTGAAGAAGTCCAGTATCTCCTTCCAAGTGCAACCACCTGCATACAAAGCTCCCACAATTGCTCCCGCACTGGTACCAGCTATGTGGGACGGGAAGATGTCATGTTCCTCAAGGGCTTTTATGGCCCCAATATGTGCAACACCGCGAACTCCTCCGCCCGATAGAACCAGACCTATTTTCATAATGGCAACAATTATTCGTTAATAAACGAAAGTATAGTACTCCCAATTAGGATTAAATGATCTATATCATATTTTCTCTTTTCTATTGGACTGATGACCGATATCATATGTAGTTACAGTTAGTACGGATATATTTGATGAAAAGGAACACATAAAATCCTTTATTTTGATAAATGTGTTTTCCGCTTACACTAAAATTCTGCTTAGTTGTACCAACGCATTTTTACCTGTTTGGCTTTGTGTATACTTGTTATTGTAGTAGTGAATCTCCGCTAACTATGTGCATGGATGCGAAAGAATCGAAGTAGTATAAAACCAAAATCGGGAAGGCATACTAAAATGGAAATATGAAACAACCTATTACCAAATATGAAGGTGCAGGATCTATGGATGCCATTGAAGAAATGGCCCATGTAGGTAGTTGGTATTGGGACCTAAGAACCGGATCTAGATCTTGGTCTAAGGAATTGTATAGAATTTGCGGACTTGAACCTGGTGATATAAGGCTGGATACCGAAACCGCTATAGACTTTATACACACAGAGGATAGGGACGCAGTTATGGAAGCTTTGCAATTTGCCATCAAGAACAAACTGCCTTTTTATATAAATAAAAGGTTCATTAGGCCCAACGGTTCGGTAAGGCATATTACGGCATACGGCATTGCTACATACAATTCAAAAGGAGAACCCCTTACCATGTTAGGTACCATACATGATATAACCCATCTTATCGAACAGGAGAAAGAAACCTTAAACCAACACCTTAATACGGCATCATGTATTTTTTTGATCATCAATACCGACCATACCATTCAATTCCTAAATCAAAAAGGATGTGAGGTTCTTGGATACGAGTACGATGATATCGTTGGTAAAGATTGGTTCCAAAACTGCATTCCAAAAAAAGAAAAAAAAGAGCTCGTAAAATTTTTCGAACAAATTATAAAAGGTCATATCGACCCACCGGAAGTTTACGAAAATTGGATCGTTGCCAAGGAAAAAAAAAGAAGATTTATTCGTTGGCGTAATGCGCTTTTGCGAGATGATAAGGGCGAAATCACAGGCTTAATTTGTTCAGGTCAGAATCTTACCGAACAACTAATAGCTGAACAGTGGTTAGAAGACAGCGAGGAAAAAAACAGGGCAATTTTGGAGGCCATACCCGATGTTATCACCATTTATAATAATAAGGGAACTGTTGTAGAAATGCACATGCCAGATGCTTCTTTTCCAATTGAATCAAAAGAAGAATTAAAGGATAAAAATGTAACCGATTTTTTTCTAGAATCGTTTGGCACGAAGTGGAACAAAATTTTAGCGAAAGTAGCCAGTAAGCGCCGTATGGAAACAGTGGAAGTAACTATTCCAGGTGCCAATGGAACGGAAGACTACGAATGTAGGTTCTTGCCTATGAACAAAAATCATGTTTTGACCATTGCAAGAAATATTTCTGAAACGAAGTCAATTCAGAACACCTTAAATCTTAGGAACAGGGCTTTGGAAGCTGTAGGTAATGGAATCATAATCGTTGATGCGCAGCAGCCAGATTTGCCAATACTTTATAGTAATGGTGCTTTTACACGGATGACGGGGTACCGACAGAGCGAGATTCTAGGGAAAAATTGCCGATTTTTACAGAATAACGACCATGAGCAAGAGGCATTAAAAACCCTTGCAATAGCCATTAAGGGCGGTAAGCCTTGTAAAGTTGTTTTAAGGAACTACACTAAAGGGGGCACATTATTTTGGAACGAACTTACCATTACACCATTGTACGATGAATCATTAAAACTAACCCATTTTATTGGAGTGCAGAATGATGTTACCGAAATTCAGAACGCCAAAAAAGAGTTGCAATCCTACGCAGACAAATTGGAGGCCAAGGTAGTAGAACGTACAAAGGAAATAGCAGCAACAGTTCAAAAATTGGTACAGACCAATCTTAATTTGGAAAAGCAGGTACAGGTTACCAAACTAGCGGAAATTAAAGCACAGCGTAGCCAAGCTCTATTCGCTGCAATTGCTAAAAACTTTCCAAATGGACTTATAGCGGTATTTAATACTGATTTTGAATTGGTCTATTTAGAAGGAGAGGAACTCAATAGAATCAATCTAAAGAAGACTGATTTTGAAGGAAAGTCCATTAGCGATATTCCTTTTTTTTCAGAAGTACAAATGGAGCGGATAAAGCAGGATGTGTTTAAAACAGTAGAAGGTGAAAGTCTCTCTTTTGAATTAGAATTTAAGAACAACCATTATGCAGTAAATTCTACCCCGCTAAAATCTAATGGAGAAGGGGTTATCTGGGCTCTATTTGTTTACAACAACATTACCGAGCAGAAAAATGTACGTAACGAACTTGCCAAAGCATTAACCTCTGAGCAAGAATTGAATGAGTTGAAATCTCGCTTTATTTCCATGGCCTCCCACGAGTTTCGAACGCCCTTGAGTGCTATATTATCATCAGCAATCTTAATAGGAAAGCAAAACGAACCCGGAAAGGAAGAACGCCGAGCTAAACATGTATCTCGCATCCGAACGCATGTTAAACACTTGGTAGTTATACTTAATGACTTTCTTTCCCTTAGTAAGTTAGAAGAGGGAAGGGTGCTAGCAAAACCAGAGCAAATAGAACTAATTCAGTTTTGTAAAATTATTGTGGACGAGATGGAGGGGACAAAAAAAGATGGGCAGTCCATAAAATTAAAATACTCTAAAGTTGAAATGCCTGTTTTACTAGATCCAAAACTGTTACACCATATCCTGGTCAACTTACTTTCAAATGCCCTAAAATATTCTGATGAAGGGCAAGAAATTCAGTTAGAACTCGAACAAAGCGAAAAGTTTATCATTTTTAGAGTTACGGATCAGGGCATGGGAATTCCCGAACAAGAACAGGGTAATCTTTTTGAACGGTTTTTTCGTGCCGAAAATGTAACTAATATTCAGGGTACAGGACTTGGATTGCATATTGTAAAACAATACACGGAATTGATGAAAGGCTCGGTAAACTTTATTAGTAAATGTGGTAAAGGAAGCACCTTTACCGTACAACTTCCCCAAAATCTATATGAACATGAAAAAAATATTATTAATTGAAGATAACGAAGCCGTAAGAGAAAATACGGCTGAATTAATGACACTGGCGAACTATCAAGTGTTAACGGCCGAGAATGGTAGTATTGGTATTAAAAAAGCAAAGGAATTTTTACCCGATTTAGTGGTCTGCGATATTATGATGCCACAAATGGACGGATATGAAGTGCTACAGGTGTTAGGTAAGGATAGCAGTATGTCTAGCATTCCCTTTATTTTTCTTACCGCAAAGACAGATAGAGACGCCATGCGAATGGGTATGAACTTGGGCGCGGATGACTATTTAACAAAGCCATTTGAAGAACATGAGTTGTTGGAAGCCATTACCTGTCGTTTAAAAAAGCACGATAGTTTAAAAAAAGAAATTATAAAGAATGTAGAAGGTATCAACACCTTTTTGGAAGAGGCTGCTGAATATGCAGATTTACAAGGCCTCACCAAAAATCATAGTCCAAGATCTTTTGAAAAAAAGGAAATTATCTTTTGGGAAGGAGATAATGCCCATTCACTTTATTTTATAGAAAGTGGAACTATTAAAACCTATAAAGGTACCGAGTCTGGAAAGGAACTGGTTACGGGCCTTTACGGTCCCGGTGATTTTGTGGGTCAATTATCCTTACTTTACGCTGCGGGAACTTATGTAGAGAATGCCGTGGTATTGGAGGATGCAGAACTTTGTGCCATTCCAAAGGAAGATTTTATAAAATTACTATTTGGAAACCATTTGGTATCCCAAAAATTTATAACCATGATTTCCAATAATTTGATTAGTGTACAGAAACATCTGGTAGATATGGCCTTTGCATCGGTAAGGCAGCGTGCCGCGAAAGCCCTGCTGGAACTCTATGAAAAGGGGTTGATCAAGGACAAGCCAAACCAAGGAATGTCTATTCCTCGTGAAGATTTTGCAGGCATGATCGGTACGGCTACCGAAACTGCTATTCGTACCCTTTCCGATTTTAAGGATGAAGGTTTGATTACAACGGATAGTGGCAGAAGGATTATTGTTTTGGATAAAGAAGAACTAGAGCTGGTTGCAGATTTTAAATAAACGCTATGCTTGGATTTTCTTTTGGCGCCTCTTAAGGAAGCCCAGCACTTTTTTGGTAACAAATGCCAAGAGTGCATTCTTCCAAGTATCGCTTTGAGTAATGGTTGCACCCAATCCTAATATCAATTTACGGGGAACCAAATCTAACTTGGCCTTGTAATAATGTAGTTTCAGGCTTTCTTGGTCAATTTCCCGTTGCAGTTTTAAAACTTTTAAGCGTACGTCTATTTCCTCAAAGGACTTGTATTCTTTTATCATACTCATTCCAAATAGTGTTTAGAGAATTTTTTAAGAATTGGAGCGTTCAGTTTCTCCCTAAAAACGTACAGCATAATTCCTAATAGCACATAAAAACCGCCTACGATTATGAAACCACTAAAGTAACTGTTTAGTTCATCGGATAAGGCCAAACAGGCAGCGAACGATAAGAATAACAGCGCGAAAACGAATCCGATACCAATCAGCACAACCTGTGTAATACCTGTAATATGATGCATGACGACCTTAAAGATTCTAAGTCTCAGGTATTCGTCACTATGTTCTACATAAGACCTCATATCTGCTTCCGCACCCATGAGGTCTTCTCTGAATTCTTCAAAAGCCATATCCGCTATTTTTGGAGTTGGGCATTTTTCTTTTTAAGGTCTTCCAATTTCTGCTCCAGCTTTTCGATGATATCATCTGCTTTATAGCTCATAGTAGAGATGGCCTCGTCCAGTTTGCGGTCAAATACATCTTTTTTCTCGTTTGCGGTTTTCGTAAGTTCCTCCTTAGCATGTGAAATTCGGTCAGAAAGGTCGTGCGTAGTGTCGTCTACCTTTTGTTTGATTTTATGTCGGGTCTCTATACCCTTATCGGGTGCGTATAAAATTCCGATTCCAGCTCCTATTGCAGCTCCCGTTAAAAGCGCTAGTAAAACATTTCCACTATCGTTTGTCATGATATTAATTTTAAGTTATTGACTGATTTAAAGTTCTATTCAAAAATAACGTTGAAAAGATATTATTGAAATGACCTGCGTCACTTTTAAGAATCAAGTTACTTTTCTGGTTAGAAAAATGGAAAAGAACCTTCTATAGGAAGGGGGCACTAACTATATACCTTTGTTGAGCAAGGATGTTTTTTTTGGTAAGGTTTACACTGGACTACTTTTGATATTAATATAAAAAGAAACAGGAGACCAAAGTCTCCTGTTTCCTACCAAACGTTTGAATTTATTTGTGCTTCTTATCAAGCTTTTACATCATCTTATGTCTAAAATGACCTAGAAGTCGATTTTGGCACGAAGTGCATCGCTCGTTTCGCTATGGCCTATTTTTCCTAATGGAATTAAAGACCAATATCATGTTTTAAAAGAAACCGGTGTACCGAAGTACTCCGGTTTCTTAAGAAGATGTTCTTAGACCTACATGTATCTTTGTACAGATATCCTACTAGAAACTATTGCTATTTCCGTTCGAGATTCAAAAGATATAAAAAGGTGTCAGTAACCTCTTCTTTTATCACACATTAGTTATTCCCCCGAGTAGTATGTGCGTATACTATTTTTTAATGAACGTTACTCTTATCTAATTATACAGCTAAACTACGTTCCTCTTTTGGGTTATAAAATGACCTAGGTCAGTTTGGTCTATTATTTTCATTAATCTTTATTTTTTTTGGAAAAGGGATACTGACCTATATCATTTTGTGTTTCAAGACAAGTTTGCATTTTTGGGACGAACTAAAAACCTGAAGATGAAAAACACTATAGATTTTAAGAAACAACGACGAGAATTCCATGTGTTTGTCGCAAGTGCATATTACGATTTGGCACGTTTCAAAAAGGAAGGCAACACTACAGCATTCAACGCCCTGCTATTAAAGACAATGCCCGAAGTAAAACGGTATATTCAAAAAAGCTTGTATGCGGCTATGGTCAATAAGCAAATAGATAGCGGAAGATATAAATCCGACGATTTTGTAGACCAGTTGTTTATTGAGGCCTATGATCATTTTGATGAGGTCGCTAACAAAGAAAATTTATATCTATGGCTATTCAAAAAGGCAAACGAACTGTTAGAGGATGCGCTGTTGGAAGAGGAATTTGATAGCTTGTTTTTTGAGAATATCGACAACTATTCCAAACCGGAATGGGATGCAATGGAAGAAAAATTCAGCACCGACGGAGACGCGGATTTGGTGATGATGGAAGAGCTAGACGATATGTCATATCCAAAAAACGATTATGTGCTGAATCCTATTTTTGTAGAAGACGATAGCAAAGAATTTATAGCCCAATTGGATCGGAATTTAAGCGCGGAAAATATAAGAAAGCATGCGAATATGGTACTGCGCCAATTGCCAGTGCCGATGCGCAAGGTTTTCCAACTTTATAACGAACATAGATTTGAATTGAAAGAAATCGCTATAATACAAAAGTGCTCCGTTCAGGAAGTGGAAACGCTTTTAGAGGCAGCTCGAAAAAACCTACAAGCCACTTTCTTTAATAGATATCAAACCGGAATCTGAATAAGTGAAACTACAAACTCATGAAAACGGCAATTTCAAATCCGAAAATGGCACTGGTATAAGTAGTGGGCCTGCATATAAAGCACCAAGAATACCTGGTAGAAGTTATTATGGAGTATGAACCGCTATTACCACGTTTGCACAAAAAACGAAAATGGACTTTCTGATTGGGACTACCGTGAAATAAGTAGCCTTTGGCAGCCAACGAATCAATTAGCAAGGATTTAGGGAATTTAAAAATGGTGTTCGGTTACGTCAAGAAACTCTATGTAGCGAGCTGCTAAACAAACTATGAACCCAAAAACTATGGCTATGGAAATGATAATTCGAACAAATAATTATAGATCTTCAGATAGTATCGCCCATTTTATGGATTTTTATTACAGTCTGCAGATGACTTATTTGGCCAGTGATTTATTGGAACAAGGACTCACGCCCTTACAGATTTCAGAAGCCGTAGTAAAGGCCATCAACGTAGGTAAGGCTTCAGGGCTGCAATTGAACCAACATTTTAAGCCCGTTTTTAGCGGTATAGATTCTCAAATCATCAATGATTGTAAATTGTCTCATCTAGCATATGGCCTTGTACTCTTAAACGCCGATGTTGAACTTTCTGTTGTAGGTGGTTTTCAGGTGAGTGTTTTACAGCAATATTTGGCTTATTATCACTAATGTTAATACTTAGTTATTGGAATCTCTTTTCTTACCCGTAATCTCATTTATTTTAATGCGGAACACCAAAGGCGTTTTTTCTTTTTCGATCTTGGCGGAAAATTCACTTATAAATTGAGCATTTTTTGAAGGCGTCTGGTTTATAATATGTTTTATACCATATGAAAACTCACGTAGCATATACTTTGCGTCAATACCGGAAAGTTCTTCAAATGTGCCATGCACCAAGACCGATTGCCAATTGGTTACAGAGTAAATCTCATCAACGCATAGGGAGACCAAAGGATTCTTTCGCATGGCATCTATCTTGTGGCCCTCGGAAGCGTAGCTCGTAATAGTATGTGTAGCCTCGTCGTAATAATACGTAATTGGCACTACATAGGGGGAGGAACTGGAGATGTATGCTAAATGGCCTATATAGTTTTTAGTCAAAAGTTCAACCCCTTCTTTTAGATTTAAATTTCTTCTCATGACCTGGTTTTTTGTGTTTTCCTCAAAACTAATTCTTGCGCGGCCCATCACATATGATATTGGTCAGTTATTGGAAAGAGGAATTTTGTTGATTTTGATAAATAGTTAGGCATTATGTAGTGTAATCCAGGGAGTAACTAGGCTAATAGGAATAGTCTAAAAATTTTAGGGTATGACTTTCCTCATAGTATTTAAAGCCATTTCACCTTTATTTTGAGGGTTCATAAGAATAGAACTATGCGTGTTTTGATGATGGTTTTAGTAGGTTTATTTCTGTTTTCCTGTGTGGAACGACAAGAGAAGATATTTCCGCAGAAAATGAAGTTAAAAGAATCGGTGTACGCTTCTGCGACCATACAACCAGACAGTCTATATCAGGTTTATGCTGCCGTAGGTGGGATTTTGGACAAAAATATGGTAGAGGAAGGAGATGTTGTTAAGCAGGGCACACCTTTATTGCAAATCATTAATACTACTCCTAAATTAAATACCGAAAATGCAAAACTAAGCCTAGAACTTGCCCAACAGAATTTAAACGGAAATGCAGCTATCTTAAAAGGTATTGAAGATGAAATACAGGCTGCAAATTTGACTTTTGAAAATGATTCAATAAACTTTTTTAGACAAAAACGGTTATGGGAGCAGCAAATAGGTTCAAAGCTAGAATTTGACAATCGTAAATTGGCCTACGAACTTTCCCGTACTAAGCTTAACCTTTTAAAAAGTAGATACGCCCGTACAAAAAATGAATTACAAACTCAAGTACAGCAGGCGCGTAACAATTACGAATCTTCTCAAATCAATACCAAGGATTTTACTGTCTCAAGTAAAATTAACGGAAAGGTGTATGCACTTTTAAAAGAACCGGGCGAAACAGTTAGTACCTTGGAACCAATTGCGGCTGTGGGGAGTGCTTCTGTTTTTTTAATTGAAATGCTTGTTGATGAAGTAGATATCGTAAAACTAAAGGTTGGGCAAAGGGCCTTGATTACCTTAGATGCATACCCTCAGGAAGTGTTTACCGCACAGGTTGCTAAAATCTATCCACGTAAAGATGAGCGTTCCCAGACTTTCACTGTAGAGGCCATCTTTAACGACCCGCCAAACACCTTGTATCCAGGTTTGGCGGGGGAAGGAAACATCATTGTTGCAGAAAAGGAAAACGTACTTACCATTCCTAGAACATATCTACTTGAAGGGAATAAAGTAAGGACTGCTAATGGTGTGGTCCAAGTTAGCGTAGGCCTCCAAAATTTGGATATGATAGAAATTTTAGAGGGAGTAGACGAACATACAGCGCTTTTAAAACCTGAAGAATGATAAATTGGAAGGTCATACTGAACATAGCCAAAACCCACTTGATGACCAAGATGAAGTCTACGGTAACGGCGGCTCTTGGCGTAACATTTGGCATAGGTGCGTATATAACATTAGTCAGCTTTATGACAGGACTAAATGAAATGTTGGATAGTCTGATTTTGAATCAAACACCTCATATCCATTTGTATAACGAAATAGAACCTACAAAACAGCAACCTATTTCATTGTATACCGACTTTGAAAAATCTTTTCAAATTATCCATTCGATAAAACCTAAGCAGAGCCAGAAGAAAATTCATAATGCGTTACCGATTCTAAGTTATCTGAAAAGTCATGAAAAAATAAAAGGGGCAACACCGCAGCTACGTGCACAAATTTTTTATCTGTCAGGCTCCATTGAACTAGGTGGAAATCTGGTCGGGGTCGATATTATGGAAGAAACCCGACTTTCCAATATGCGAGATTATATCATAGGAGGAAGTCCCGAAGCACTTAAAAATTCCGAAAATGGTATTCTTTTGGGTTCTGGCCTAGCGGCAAAAATGTCATTATCAGTGGGAGATAGGGTACAAATAAGTACCGTTCGAGGAGACGTATTTCCTTTGAAAATAGTAGGCATCTATCAAAGTGGCATTGCAGATATTGATAATGTCCAAAGTTTTGTGAATCTAAAAACCGCACAGCGTATTATGGGCGAGGCGCAGAATTACATTACAGATATCAATATTAAACTACTTGATATTGATGAGGCGCCCGCTATGGGACAAAATTTAAGTAACCAGTTTAAAGTAACCGCCACGGATATTAATCAGGCCAATGCACAATTCGAGACCGGTTCCAATATTAGAAACTTGATAACCTATGCGGTGTCCATAACCTTGTTGATTGTAGCTGGATTTGGAATTTATAATATTCTGAATATGCTCATCTATGAAAAAATGAAGGACATCGCTATTCTTAAAGCGACAGGTTTTTCGGGCCGTGATGTACAATTGATCTTTATGAGTCAGGCGATGATCATTGGTGCTATTGGAGGTGTTTTCGGATTGATAATCGGCTACGGACTTTCAAGACTCATAGATACTATCGCTTTTGAAACTGAGGCTTTGCCTACGATTACCACGTATCCTATTGATTATAGTATATCCTATTACCTTATTGGTATCTTATTTGCGCTTTTGTCCACTTTTATTGCTGGTTGGTTACCCTCTAACAAAGCCAAACGTATTGATCCGGTTCGTATTATTCGTGGGACATAAAGAAAGTAAAATGAAACTAGTTTTAGAAACCAAAAACATCAATAAACATTTTCATAAACCAAAGGATTTTCATGTGCTTAAGGATATTTCATTTGGTATAAAGCAGGGAGAATTTGTTTCTATTATGGGAAAATCTGGTTCTGGAAAATCTACCCTATTATATATCCTGTCTACTATGGATACGGATTATACGGGCGAACTGTATTTAAATGAGCAGTTGGTCACGCGTAAATCCCATCAAGAGCTTTCGACTATCCGAAACAAGTATATCGGTTTTGTGTTTCAATTTCATTATTTGCTTTCTGAGTTTAGCGTACTGGAAAATGTGATGCTCCCGGCAAAAAAATTGGCAGAGAAATCCCATATGGAAATTGAACATGATGCGATGAAAAAGTTAGAAATGCTGCACATTGGGCATTTGGCCAAACAGAAAGCCTCCCGTATTTCTGGGGGTGAAAAGCAACGCGTAGCAATTGCAAGGGCTTTAATAAACAACCCATCGATATTAATGTGCGATGAGCCAACCGGAAATTTGGATAGCCACAATTCGGAAAACGTCTTTTATATATTCAAGCGTTTGAAAGAGGAAGAAGGATTATCACTTTTGGTCGTTACCCATGACGAAGATTTCGCAAAACGCACGGATCGTATCATTCAGATGGAAGATGGGAGGATTGTGGTATAACCTTGTAAAAATAAAGAATTACTAAGGTAATGAGCTATTAACCAGGTGTATATTCTTATCTAAGAAACTAATCAATCCTTATATTTACCATGTATGCATTGGTATATCAATCAAAAGCAAATACAGTATTAGGCCTTAATGAAATTCAGGAAATGTTTGTAAAAGCTCGTAGATTCAATCAAAAACATGAAATAACTGGATATTTGTTGTTCTACAGCGGAGATTTTATTCAATCTATAGAAGGGAAACAAGAAACGTTTATTGTCGCTTTTCTGGAACATTCAACAGGACAACAGGCACGGATTTGTCACACTTCTTTCTTTTGAAAAAATACGGAGGAGAGAATTTGAGGATTGGGATATGAGGATTTTAATCAGCTTCAACATCTCAAACTCCTTGGGGGATGCATTTATTGTTGATGAGGATAATGCAATGGTTGTAAATCCTACATAGGAAAAAGTTTGGAATATAGTTAAATTATTGTTTACATCTAAATTAGGTAAAACGTATCAAAATCAAACCTTACAGAATTAAATACCGCCATAAATCTTTAATACAATAATCACTTTTCACTGGTATTTTAAAGTCCGCCAACACTATAAGTAAGCAGCGGTATATGAATAGTTTCAACCATTTTTTTCACCATATCTGTTTGAAGATATTTTTGATAAAAGGTACTTTCTTTTCGCTCTAACATAGCCAACAAGTCGGTTTCGGAATCTTCCAAATACCCTGCGAGTTCCTCAAATACAGCATCGGAAAAAATCAACAAAAACCCAAGTTTCTCATATGTTATTTTTTCCGTTAGCATTTCTTTGAACCATACCATCTGGTCTTGCCCTGCATATTCTTTTTGGCTAATAATATGAACCACAGTGATTTTAGCCTTAAAAATTTTAGCAATGTTGACAAGCCTTTTGATGGCAAAAATATCCGCTTGTTCGAAATCTGTTGCATAGACTATTTTTTTAAGTGAAGTAACATCTAATTTTACAGGAACTGTCAATACAGGATAGGATGATCTGCGTATAATAGCCTTGGGTGTGCTTCCGAGAATTAATTCCTTGGTTTGGCTTTTTCCCTTTGCGCCTACCACGATCAAATCTACATCAAGTGTAAGGGCCTTTTCCAAAATCCCATCATATACAGAACCATCCTCATGCACTAAAAAAGTTATACTATTTTCATCTATAGTCCCCTTAAGATGTTCTTCACAAAAGCTCTTTAATTTTGCAGTATGTTCTACGAAAAGTTTTTTTTCTTTTCTAAGATAGGTAATGGAAACTGGGCTTGCCAGCGAAATTGGAATATCAAAAACATGCATTACTATCAATTTAGCCTTAAATTTCTGTGCTATTATGTTCGCCAATTGTAATGCTGAAATAGAATTTTGGGAATAGTCAGTAGCGTATAATATCGTCTTCAAAATTAGATTTTAGGTTTACTACTGTAAAACTATGTAAATGAACTCTAGCTTAAAATGACCAATATCATATAAGTTTTTTTTTGCTTATGATTAGAATCATTTCCATTCGTACACACGGAGCATACTTTTATAATTGAAAATTGTAAGATAAGTTCCATGAGCGATAAACAAGCCATACTTAAAGATATTGTTCGTCTCACAAGTAATATCGAAACCAATTACCCGGAACTATATCGTTTTTTGGACGAAAATCCCATTACCATACCGTCTTCTCAACATCCGGATGTAAGCATAGCTGCCCTTAAGGAATATTTGGATGAGTTAAAGAAACTGCTAATGCATCATCTACAAACCCATAAAACTAAATTGTGATGAAAGGATTAAAAAGATTTCTGTATCTATTTCTTGGGGTAATGTTCGCCTTTTTCTTATTTCTTCTTTGGTACCAAAACCGATATTCCATGGATGTTGTAATACCGTATACCATCAACGAAACCCAATTTGATAAAAGGTTGTTGATAGCGAGTCAAGGCAGTGAGTTTAAAAATGAAGTAACTAGTAGTATCACGAATCATTTCAAGTTAGATTCCATTTATATACAAGTTTTGGATATTGAAGAATTGGAAGGTACTGACCCAAAAGCCTTCGATGCTATTGTAATTATGCACACTTGGGAGTATGGGAAACCTCCGCTTGTGGTAAAAGAGTTTATTGAAAGAACTAAAAAGTATAAGAGTAAAATTGTGGTAGTCACCACTTCTGGTGAGGGAACGTATAAAACGGAAAATATGGATGCGATTGCAGGTGAATCCATTATAGAAGATGTTCCTGATATTGTGGCTGGGGTTATACGAAGGCTAGCTCCCCTTCTTAAGGTAAACTAATTCATTGTTGGCAAGCTGTATTCTAGTTTCTTTTTGACACTTACTTCATGCGCTTACATACAATTAAATCACCAAAAATCAATAGCATGGAAGAATCAATGTTATTGCTAGAATAAAGCCTGCCATGTTTTAGTAGTTAAGAATTCACGTTTTAATGCAGTATCTAACTACTGTGTTGGTTACCATAGTATACTTCAATTAAGTTCCGGAATTAGGATTTGATAACGTTAGTAATAGTTTGCAGAAGGTTTATTAACGTTTATGCGATCAGTAAGCCAAACATATTAAAGTTATAAGGTTTCGTATCTGTTTAATTTTTTTCTAAGTAATTGTATTTCTTCGCTCATTTGTCGAGTTCTTTCTAGCAAATAGTGAATGGCTTCTATGCCATCGATGTTAATTTCTAAATCTTGGTGCAAACGCACCATTTTTTCCACTTTGGGCAATTCCTGTATATAAATAAACTGCTGCTCATCAATGACTTTTAGTTCTATCAATTCATATTCTTGCAATCCGAATATAAACGCTTCTTCAATATTATGACCAGAACAAAAATCTTTGACAAGAATATACTGTACTTCCATAGTGCTAAGGTTAAAGATTCGTTTCTTTTAGTAGTTGAAAGAGTTCTTTTTGGCGGGTGCTAAGTTGGGTAGGGATCTTAACCGTATAGGTAACGTAAAAATCCCCAAATTCTCCTTCCTTCTTATATTTAGGCAAACCCTTACCTTTTAATTTTACTTTAGTTCCACTTGTTGTGCCTGGTTTTACTTTAAGTTTTACCTTACCACTCAAGGTGGCTAAGGTAATTTCTCCACCTAATACAGCGGTAGTTATTGGTAGTTCTTCAGATTTGAAGAGGTCGGCATTTTCCCTTCCGAAGCTCGTGTTGTTTTTAATATTGAAGGTAATATATAAATCCCCTGATGGTCCATTATTTTCTCCCGGTCCGCCATGCCCAGAAATCTTAATAGTTTGTCCGTGTTCCACTCCGGCTGGAATAGTTATACGAAGATTCTTGTTATTGACAGTTAAGGTCTGTTTCTGAGTGGTAAGCGTATCGGTCAGGTTCAATTGAAGTTCGGCATTGAAATCTTGTCCTCGAAACCTTGCTCCCCTTTGTGAAGAACGGAAACCACCACCGCCGAACATGTTCTCAAAGAAATCTGAAAAGTCTTCTGAAGATTGCCCTCCAGCATAGGTATAGCCACCATATCCGCCATCTTGTTGTCTTTCTTTTTTCTGTTTTTCGAACTCTTCGGCATGCTGCCAGTCCTTGCCGTACTGGTCATACTTTTTACGTTTCTCAGAGTCGCTCAAGACCTCATTGGCCTCATTGATTTGTTTGAATTTTTTTTCTGCCTCTATATCATTAGGATTTAAATCGGGATGGTATTTTCTAGCCAATTTCCGATATGCCTTTTTAATATCTGCCTCTGTCGATTTTTTTGTAATTCCCAGTACTTTGTAGTAATCTATGAACTCCATAAAGTTTTAGATATTAATTTTCGCTTACTTGAAAAAAGGTTAAATTGAATTTACATCCATCGGAACATGTGTTCTTCAAAAATTGTTTTTAACTGGTCGTATTCAAATGTAATCGCAAACTAGTTGATAGGGTATGATAAATGTCAGACTGTATTAATTTAGAGATGTGATTTACTAATTATTTACAGGTTACCCCATCTAAAAGAAAAGAAACATAGTGCCGTACACTTCCTTATGTTTAGAAATTGTGGGAATTCACTAAGGTTTTAATCAAAAGTGAATAGACATAACCTTCTCTATCTTACAGAAAAAAATCTATCGCTTACATGATTGGATATTATAGTTATAATATTATTTAAAGTATTAGCTCATCACATCAGTTTCCCCCGGAGTAGGAATAGGATAAAGTCCGTTTCCATCTGGTAGAGTAGGTGGGGTTGACTCCCAACTTAAATCTTTAGGTACCAACAGTTTTTCGGATTTCATGGCATCTTCCCAAGTAACCACTTTCCCTGTGTACGTTGCCATTCTTCCTAAGATGGCGGTCATGGTGCTTTTTGCCCCATTTTCGG
>CAYGUY010000009.1:58964-71399 GCA_964353165.1 uncultured Maribacter sp. | reverse complement strand
TAATATTGGGAAACCGATATTAATTTTCTTTTTCATAGCAATTTTTTTCCCATCCTTAATCTTTTAAGGGTGGGTTTTGTTTTTTAATCCTGTTTTAGTTCCCGTTTCAAGTTTTTTGTATTGAACAATCCTATTTGAGTTAAAAAGAGGCGATTTGCTAGAATTGGCAGCTCTCATAATAAAACAATGTTAAAATGGCATAGTAAAACGATTCTTGAAAATTGCTTTTTAAAACAATTCAATATCTTTGACCAAATCGTTTACATGAACAATATTTTGGTAGTTGATGAGGTTACCAAACAATTTGGAGATCACACAGCTTTAAAGAATGTTACCCTTGAAATCCCCGAGAATAGTATCTATGGACTTTTAGGCCCTAATGGTGCTGGAAAAACCACCTTAATTAGAATTATAAACCAGATAACCTATCCGGATCAAGGAGAGGTATTTTTTGGTGGCGAGCCATTAAAACCGGAGCATATTTCTCAAATTGGCTACCTGCCAGAAGAACGTGGATTGTATAAGAGCATGAAGGTTGGGGAACAGGCTCTTTATTTGGCACAATTAAAGGGGCTTTCTAAACAAGATGCAAAAAAAAGATTGAAATTTTGGTTCGATCGTTTTGAAATAGGTGATTGGTGGGGTAAGAAAATCCAAGAGCTTTCAAAAGGTATGGCGCAAAAAATCCAATTTATTGTTACTGTCCTTCACGAGCCTAAATTGCTAATTTTTGATGAACCTTTTAGTGGTTTCGATCCTATTAATGCAAATATTATAAAGGAGGAAATATGGAAACTTAAGGAGAGCGGTACCTCCATTATATTTTCAACGCACAGAATGGAATCCGTCGAAGAACTCTGCGAATATATAGCCTTAATACACCGTTCGGAAAAGATTTTGGATGGAAAATTGTCCGAAATAAAAAAGGCTTTTAAAAATAATATTTTTGGGGTTGGGGTTACTACCAATACGCCAGAGAATCTGATATCAGAATTAAAAGAACGGTTCGAGGTACTTTCCTCAAGTTATAATCAGCATGAAAAACAATTAGATTTTTCAGTGCAGCTGCCAGATGAAAATTCAACAAGCTTACTAGGTTTTCTTGGTTCGAAATCAAATGTGAATAGTTTTGTCGAAGCCATACCTTCGGCCAACGATATTTTTATTCAGACTATTCAAAATAAAGGATACACCCATGAATAAGTTACCGTTAATTATAAAAAGGGAGTATCTGGCAAAGGTTAGAAATAAATCCTTTGTAATCATGACTTTTTTAAGTCCTATTTTAATGGTAGGTATGATTCTGCTTATTGCCTACCTGACCAAATTAAACGATAGCGAAAAGAGGGTCATAGCTGTTTTAAACGATAGCGATTTTTTCTCTAATGAGTTTCTTGCAAACGAAACTACTTCTTTTGTGAATTATAGGAACTTGACCTTGGAAGAAGCTAAGGATTCAACTATGAATATGGGATATTACGGTTTGGTGTACGTTCCAAAAGAAAATACACTAGAATTGGTTTCTCGACGTGCATTTTTTTATAGCAAGGACGCTCCAAATACTACCGTTCTAGAAAGCTTAGAGCGTATTTTTAAGGAAAGATTAAAGCAGGAAAGATTAAGGGAATTGGGGATATCGAGCCTAGAGTATGCCGAAATGGATGCTTCTTTTCAAATGAATATTTCAACGTTTGATGGCGAACAGAATCTAAAAGGTATTAATGAGATCAAAGCGATTATTGGTGGTGGCTTTGGCTATCTGATTATGATGTTTATCATTATCTACGGAGGTTTTGTGATGCGAAGTGTAATAGAGGAAAAGACCAGTCGTATTATTGAAGTGATTATTTCTTCAGTAAAACCATTTGACCTCATGTTGGGCAAAATTATTGGAACTTCCTTGGCTGGTATTACCCAGTTTGGAATATGGATTGTGTCTGGTACTATTCTTTTGGTGATTTCTATGGCCATTTTTGATATTGACCCATCGGTTGTTTCGGGTTCTGGAACAATTCCGGCAATCGGTGCCGATTCTAATGCGGTAATCCCCTCTGCAGAGGCTACCATACAATTATATACCCAAGAGCTTTTTGACATTCCCTGGGTACTTTTGATTACATTTTTTCTTGTATATTTTATTCTTGGCTACTTAATCTATAGTTCTATATATGCTGCCATAGGGGCAGCGGTAGATAATGAAACAGATACACAGCAGTTTATATTTCCAATTATTCTGCCCTTAATGTTGGCTATTTATGTTGGTTTTTTCTCAGTTTTTAGTAACCCTCACGGACCCATTGCAGTTGGTTTTTCACTTTTCCCTTTAACCTCTCCCATTGTTATGATGATGAGGCTTCCAGGAGGTATTGGAGATGGAGGTGTTCCAGTATGGCAATTAGTCTCCTCTATTCTAATATTAATGGCTACATTTATAGGAATAGTCTGGTTAGCCGCAAAAATATACAGGGTAGGTATTTTAATGTATGGTAAAAAACCAAGCTATAAAGAGTTGTTCAAATGGCTCAAATATTAATCATGGTGCAGGATAATACCGAAAAATTCAAGGAAATTATTGAGGATGATATCTGGGGTTCTATAAAGGAGTTCCTAGAATTCGGTATTCACTATGGAAGCGGGGATAAAACTATCGATATTACTATAGGGCTGATATTGCTGTTGACAATAGCTTTTATTGCCACTACCTTTTTCATGAAATGGGTACGCAGGTTTTTTACCCGAAATATGGAATCGGAAGATAAACTTAAGTTTGTCAGCATTTTTCAGTTCATAAAGTATCTGGTCTATATCGTTGTTATCCTGTTCACCATGAGTGCAGCAGGTATAAATATTACCATACTTATTACAGCCTCGGCAGCTCTTTTCGTGGGCTTAGGTCTTGCTTTACAGGAGCTTTTTCAGGATATTATAGGAGGTATTTTTATCATCCTTGATAAATCGCTCCGCGTTGGCGATATTGTAGAAATAGATGGCAAAGTGGGAAAGGTCTTTGAGATTAAACTCAGAACTACCAGGGCAATAACAAGAGACGATAAGATTATAATCATTCCAAATCATAAATTCATCAGTGATATCGTGTACAACTATACGCAAAATCATAAAACAACGCGAGAGACCGTTAAAATTGGAGTAGCGTATGGTAGTGATATTCAGCTAGTAACGAATATCTTGGAAGCAATTTTGCAAAATCAAAAGGGTGTGCTGAAGAGTCCAAAGCCGTTTGTGCTCTTTGATGATTTTGGAGATTCCGCATTGCTGTTTTCACTTAATTTCTTTATCAGTGATAGCTTTACGGACCCTAGGATAAAAAGTGATTTGCGGTATCGTATAGATGCGGAGTTTAGAAAGAACAGTATCACGATACCTTTTCCTCAAAGAGATGTCCATATTTTTCAACAAACTCCCTTTCAGCATAGTAACATTCAAAATTCAAAAAAAGAATGGGGCCTAGGGGAGGATTAAGCATTCTATTATTGCTGATGTCTTGTATTGTTTTGGCTCAAACACCAGATGTGTTTAGGGTAGAATATATGATATTGCCTAGAAACGATTCGGGTGCGAGATTGGCGCGTATTAAGTTGGTGGCTAACGTACCTGTTAAGGTAGGCGATTCCACAATGCTAGTATTGGGTAGTGAATACAATCGTTTGGCCTATGATTTGGATAGGGAAGATATTTCAATCAATCAACAGGGCCTTAATTATTTTCATGTTGTCGATATTAATTTAGGTTATGTTCGTAGGTATTCTAGGGACTGGAGACTTATTGGAGTGCTCACACCAAGACTTGCGTCTACTTTAACCAATCCTTTGGAGAATGGAGATTTTTCTATCAATGCAACGATTGGAGCCTTCCGGGACAGGCCTTATTTGGAAAAACCGACACGCTTGGTATTGGGTATTGCATATAATTCTGCTGTGGCTTTGAGAGTGCCATTGCCCGTTGTTTACTTTGAAAAAAGATTTCATCCGAGTTGGTCTTATATTTTAGGGGTTCCAAAAACAGGCATGAAACATCATTTTGATGAAAAACACATGATGCAAACAGAGTTTATATTGGACGGTTATTTTGTAAACCTGCAAAACAATACGGCTTTGCCAGACGCTTCTTTTGCATCGTCTATTTCATCCTCTGCCGCTGTAGTAACTCTTGGCTATTCCTATAACATTACTAAAGAAATGTCTTTTTATGGTTTTTTTGGACACACAATTTTTCAATTGGGAGTTTTGAGGGATGAGGATAGAAATGATATTTTTACACTCAACGACGACCCAAGCTTTTATATTAGAACAGGATTTAGGATAGGACTTTAAATAAAAAATAATATGTCAAGAATTTTAGTTATTGAAGATGAGGCGGCAATAAGACGCGTTTTGGTGAAAATACTGTCCGAGGAGAATGATGCTTATACCTTAGAAGAAGCTGAGGATGGTTTAAAGGGATTGGAAAGCATAAAGAGTAATGATTATGATTTGGTGCTATGTGATATAAAGATGCCAAAAATGGATGGTGTAGAGGTTTTGGAAGCTGCGAGAAAATTAAAACCAGAAATTCCCTTTATTATGATTTCTGGGCATGGTGATTTGGATACGGCCGTGAATACGATGCGGTTAGGCGCTTTCGATTATATATCCAAACCACCCGATTTAAATAGATTGTTGACTACCGTTAGAAATGCTTTGGACCGAAAAGAACTTGTTGTAGAAAATAAGATTCTTAAAAAGAAAGTTAGTAAGAATTATGAGATGGTGGGTGCTAGTAGCGGTATCGATGCTATAAAGGATATGATAGAGAAAGTAGCTCCAACAGATGCACGAGTTCTTATCACAGGTGCCAACGGAACTGGAAAAGAATTGGTGGCACACTGGTTACATGAGAAGAGCCAAAGAAGCGCAGCACCTTTTATTGAGGTTAACTGTGCGGCCATACCATCGGAGCTTATAGAAAGTGAGTTATTTGGTCACGTTAAAGGAGCATTTACATCTGCTGTGAAAGATAGAGCCGGAAAGTTTGAAGCTGCCAACAAGGGTACCATATTTTTAGACGAAATTGGAGATATGAGTCTATCGGCTCAAGCTAAAGTGCTAAGGGCACTGCAGGAAAGCAAAATTTCTAGGGTAGGAACGGATAAGGACATAAAAGTAGATGTACGTGTGTTGGCTGCCACCAATAAGGATTTAAAACATGAAATTTCCGAGGGTAATTTTCGTGAAGATCTTTATCACCGATTGGCCGTTATTCTTATTCAGGTACCTTCTTTAAATGATAGAAGGGATGATATACCCTTATTGATCGAATATTTTAGTAAAAAAGTTAGCGATGAACAAGGAATTCCACTGAAATCATTCAGTAGTAAAGCCGTAAAGTTGCTTAAAGCTTACGATTGGACAGGCAATATAAGGGAGTTGCGTAACGTTGTTGAACGACTTATTATCCTTGGAGGTAATGAGGTATCCGAGGATGATGTGAAATTGTTTGCAAGTAAGTAGTCTTGTAAAATTATTTATAGACAATCCGGAATTCTTAGTAAGGCGTCTGCAGTAATTTCTTTTGTTCTAAGATTATAATATTTTTTTCCATCGGTCAGATTGGGTTTAAGTAGTTCTTTTTCACAATTTTCAAAAATATTTTCAGCAAAAGTACGCGCTTCTTTACAATCTACCGATTCTACTATTTTTTGAAGGGAGGCCTTGTATTTTTCTAACGAGATATCAATTTTTTCATTTAGGCTAGCAAGGCCTTGAGATTTTAATAATGTTTCTCCATTTTTAGCTGACGTTGTGCTGTTGAGTGCTAGCAAATCGTTTCCATATTTACTTTGATGTTGGTCGTGAGATTCAAGTGATTCAAGTCCTCTAAGGGTAAGTGCTAAAGAGCGTTCTAAAAATATACGTGTAGCGTTTAATGAAGTGGCCTTTGTGGCTAGCTTAAGATTCTTTAAACCTTCTTCTAAGTCAGATTCTGCGTATTCACAACCACAAACAACTAACTGTTTCTTAGATTTTTCAATGGCGTTCAACGCTTTGTAGGCATAAAACCGCGCTTTATTTATGTCATCTATTGCAATCGCTGTCTCTGTTTGTGTTTTGGCAAAGTTAATGTTGGAGCCAGCGTACTCGCATTCCATATTGGATGTAAAGGAAGAAAATAGAATCAATGCCGCAGCACAGATGAGGATATAGGTCTTGTTCATTGTAAATATTTAAACGTGTAAAATTTGGGTATTTTTACAGCTATAAAATTAAGTAGGGATAGACTATTTCAGATTTTCTATTCGATGGAAAACACCTTGTTTGTAATTAATTAGGTAAAATGTTAAAATGATATGTTGAACCGCATATTTTTTTAACATTTGACCGTATTTCGTCGATTAAAACTTTTATATTTCCATATGGATTACATCAAAACAGAAGAATACCGCGCAAAGAATGGCACAAAAATCGCTAAAGTTGTAACACATCAAGACTTTGGTCTTTCAGATAAACAACTTAAGAAGGACTTGCAAAAGACGCGCAGAACTTTAGGCGAATTTCAAGATACCCTTTATGCACATAACAAATACAGCGTATTGGTCTGTTTACAGGGAATGGATACCGCAGGAAAGGACAGTCTGGTCCGAGAAGTTTTTAAAGATTTTAATGCAAGAGGGGTAGAGGTGCACAGTTTTAAGGTTCCTACCGAGTTGGAACTTGATCATAACTACCTTTGGAGACATTATATCGCCCTCCCACAAAAGGGTAAGTTTGGCGTTTTTAATAGAACACATTACGAAAATGTGCTTGTAACTAGGGTTCATCCAGAGTATATTCTTGGAGAGCGAATTCCCGGTATACATACAGTGTCGGATATTGATGACTCTTTTTGGGAAAAACGGTTTGAGCAGATCAATAATTTTGAACGTCATTTAGCGGAGAACGGAACAATAATTTTCAAGTTCTTTTTGCACCTGTCCAAGGAAGAACAGCGTCAACGGCTGTTGAGAAGGCTTTCGCTCAAAGAAAAGCATTGGAAGTTTTCTCCTGGCGATCTTAAGGAACGAAAACTATGGGAACGATATCAAAACTGTTACGAGGAGGCCATAAATAATACTTCAACTGAACATGCTCCATGGCACATAATTCCGGCGGATAACAAAAAAGCAGCTCGTGTTATTGTAGCGACAATACTTTTGGAAAGGTTAAAAAAATACAAAGATATCAAGGAGCCGCTTTTGGATGCTAAAATTATGGCTAATTTAGACACTTATGAAAAAGAACTGCAAAATGAAGGTTAGAATTGGTTTAACAATATTATGTTTTACAGTAGCTCAGTTGATGTTATCACAATCAAATGATGAAGCCCAACTCCGCAAAATATATGACGCTGCACTAACGAAAGGTAGGTCTTACGATTGGTTAAACCACCTTTCGAATCAGATTGGAGGTAGATTGTCTGGATCTATACAGGCGCAACAAGCTGTTGATTATACTAAAACTGAATTGGACGCACTTGGTTTAGATCAAGTTTGGTTACAGCCGGTAATGGTGCCTAAATGGGTTAGGGGTACACCGGAATTCGCATATTTTGAAACCGAGCCAGGTGTTACCACCAATGTTCCTATTACTGCTTTAGGTGGTTCAGTTGCAACACCTCCCAAGGGTATAAAAGCAAAAGTCATAGAGGTACAGAGCATTGATGAGTTAAGCGTTTTGGGTGAGGATAAAATAGCTGGGAAGATTATTTTCTTTAATAGGCCGATGGATTCAAAGCACATCAACACGTTTGATGCTTATTCAGGTGCTGTTGACCAGAGGAGCGCCGGTGCTCGGGAAGCAGGTAAATTTGGAGCTTTGGGTGTTATCGTTCGTTCCATGAACTTGAGATTGGATGATTTTCCTCATACAGGAGGTATGGGTTATGGCGATACGCCTGTAAATGAAAGAATTCCAGCCGCTGCAATTAGCACAAATGCTGCGGAGCTGCTTAGCGCAACCATTAAATTGAATCCAGAGATTAGCTTCTATTTTAAACAAAATTGTAAACAGTTCGATGATGTCCAGTCCTTTAATGTTATAGGTGAAATTAAGGGAAGTACCCACCCCGAGGAGATTATACTAGTAGGGGGGCATTTAGATTCTTGGGACTTAGGTGATGGTTCACATGACGATGGCGCGGGATGTGTACAAAGTATGGAAGTCCTGAGTTTGTTCAAGGAAATTGATTATGAACCCAAACGTACTATTAGGGTAGTGTTGTTTATGAACGAAGAAAATGGATTGCGTGGTGGCCGGAAGTATGCTGAAGTAGCACAAAAGAACAATGAGAACCATATTTTTGCCTTGGAAAGTGATTCAGGCGGATTTACCCCAAGAGGTTTTTCGTTTGACTGTACGGATGCCAATTTTAAACGAGTACAAGAATGGAAGCCTTTGTTGGAACCGTATCAAGTTAATTTTTTGGTCCAAGGTGGTAGTGGTGCCGATATTGGCCCATTAAAAAATGACAATATTGTTTTGGTAGGCTTACGTCCAGATTCCCAACGATATTTTGACCATCACCACTCGGACAACGATATGTTCGTACATGTAAATAAGCGTGAACTGGAACTTGGCGCCGCAGCTATGACTAGTCTTATCTATCTTTTTGATACCTATGGTATAGTAACCAAACCTGAATAGTTAAATGTCTTATTTCCCGTACTCTAGTGGCTTAGCCTTAAGATTCCTAACATTTTTCCATACCTTTGCGCTTTAAATTAAAAATAGGATAATGGAAGACGGAATTTACGCAAAATTCAACACTACAAAAGGGGAGGTACTTGTTAAGCTCACGCATGATAAAACACCGGGAACGGTTGCTAATTTTGTGGCCTTGGCAGAGGGCAAAAAAGAGAACACTGCGAAAGCAGAAGGAATGCCTTATTACAACGGGTTAACCTTTCACCGTGTCATCCCAGATTTTATGGTTCAAGGCGGATGCCCTTTAGGAACAGGAACAGGAGATGCAGGATATAAATTCGATGATGAATTTCATCCAGAACTAAAGCATGATTCGCCGGGAGTCCTTTCCATGGCAAATGCAGGTCCTGGAACTAACGGCAGCCAGTTTTTTATAACGCATATAGCTACTCCTTGGTTAGATAATAAACATACGGTTTTTGGCCATGTGGTCTCAGGACAAGAGGTAATTGATACGATTGCACAAGGTGATGTCTTGGATTCTTTGGAAATTGTAAGAGTAGGCTCAGAAGCGGAATCTTGGGATGCGGTAAATGCGTTTGAGGCTTTTTCCAAATCTGGTGAAGAACGGTTGGCTGCGGCGAAAGCTGCTCAGGCGGCAGAATTGGATAAGGTGGCTGCGGGTTTTGAAGAAACAGCTTCTGGACTTCGATATAAGTTAATACAAAAAGGAAACGGAAAAAAGGCCGAAAATGGTAAGGACGTTTCTGTGCACTATGAGGGCTCATTGTTGAGCGGACAAGTTTTTGACTCTTCCTACAAGAGAAGTGCACCTATAGATTTTCAGTTAGGAGTAGGTAAGGTTATTCCGGGTTGGGATGAAGGCATTGCCCTATTAAAGGTTGGCGATAAAGCCCGTTTTGTGATACCTTCTGATTTAGCATATGGTAGTGCAGGAGCAGGCGGGGTTATTCCTCCTAACGCAACATTAATTTTCGATGTAGAATTGATGGACGTTAGTTAGTATATAAATTATATCGAACCCGTTACAGTACAAAAACACTTTGGTCCATTTGGTCAAAGTGTTTTTTAGTATTTGTTCCTTGGTAAACTAAAAAGAAAGAGTACAAAATTTAGGAGTATCAGTGCGAATATAATAAGTAAGAAAGCAATCATAAATTCTTTAGATTATAGCTCTTATTGTTATAACAATTTAAACTATAAATACCCTACCTAAACAGATTGGAAAAGAAGTTTTTTTTTCGTCTTTAAAATGATCCTAAATCGACAATAGCATTTATAAAACTAAACATAAAAAAACCCGATTCGAATGGAATCGGGTTATACTATAAAAAAGTTTAGTTTTTACCTAGTCAATTACTTTCACATTAACGGCGTTTAATCCTTTTTTACCTTGTTGTAGTTCAAATTCTACAACATCACCTTCACGAACTTCGTCGATTAAACCAGAAATGTGTACAAAATGATCTTCGTTCGAACCATCTTCAGTGATGAAACCATATCCTTTAGAATCATTGAAGAATTTTACTGTTCCTTTACTCATAATAGAAAAAATTATATATTATTAAAGCGCAAATATAATACTAAAATTTTTAATTATTATATTTTAATACTATAATAATTTCGTTAAGTGGTTAAAAATCAATAATCTTAGTAAAATATAAGGTTTGTTTAGTTGCTTGGATCGGGGGTCATTCTTAAATAGGATTTTAGTTCGGTAATCCCTTTGCTAAATAAGGCTTTAGCATCTTGAGTACTAATTGCAGGACTTACAACAACCTCTTCGCCATGTTCCCAGTTAGCAGGTGTTGCTACTTTATGGTTTGCGGTTAATTGTAAAGAGTCGATAACCCTGAGCAATTCGTAAAAGTTACGGCCCGTTGATGCTGGATAGGTTAGGGTAAGTTTTATTGTTTTATCAGGAGCAATAATAAAAACAGATCGCACGGTTAAATGGTTATCGGCATTAGGGTGAATCATATCGTATAGATTTGATACCTTTTTGTTTTCATCGGCTATGATGGGAAAATTGACAGTGGTATGCTGTACCTCATTTATGTCTTTTATCCATTCTTTGTGCGAGGCAACGCCATCTACGCTCAAGGCTAACATTTTAACATCTCTTTTGTCAAACTCATCTTTAAATTTTGCAGCAGTTCCTAATTCTGTTGTGCATACTGGAGTGAAATCTGCGGGATGTGAAAATAAAATACCCCATCCATTACCTAAATAATCATAGAGGTTTATAGTTCCCATAGAACTTTCCGCGGTAAAATTCGGTGCTTTATCGCCTAATCTTAATGTTGCCATTATGTTGAAGTTTTAAATATTAAATTAATATCCTACTAAATTAGTAGATTAATATATATGGAGGGCTATTTTTAACTTAAAAATGTATTAAAATTTACATTTAGAGAGTTTTTGGTAACCAGCATTCTTATCGCTAACTAGGTTTTTTGTTTAGTGATCATTTGCGTGTATCTCAATCGGAGCTATCTATATTATTTGATGTTTTTAAATCATAACATCGTATTTTAGCGTGAAGAGGCGTATGAATTAAGAGGTTCTTTACTACATTTAACATATGGAAAACTTAGAAGAATTACGTTACCCTATCGGAACATTTAATTGTCCGGAAGAAATAAGTGCTTCCCTAATAGCAGAATGGATAGGTGTCCTGGAAACGTTCCCCGAACGTTTGGAGACTTTGGTTAAAAACCTAGCTAACCACCAATTGGAAACGCCTTACAGGGCAGGAGGTTGGACGGTAAGACAGGTGATTCACCATATTGCTGATAGCCACCACCATAGTTATACACGATTTAAGTGGGCACTTTCAGAAGAAAATCCCCTAATAAAAGCATATGAGGAAAAAGAATGGTCAAGTTTATTGGATGCACGTACTGCGCCCATCACTATTTCTTTAAATTATATTAAGGCACTTCATGCCAAGCTTGTATTTGTTTTAAAGGGTTTAACGAAAGATCAGTATGATTTGTGTTATGTGCATCCAGTTGGTAATAAGAAGATAAGTGTGGCCGAAAATATAGGTAAGTATGCGTGGCACGGAAATCATCATTTGGCCCATATTCAAAATTTGATGGAACATGAGGGTTGGTTGTAGTATTTTAAATTAGTTTCTTAAGCATAATAAACATGGGTTTTTCAGCTTCAATCGCTTGTTTAAATTTGATTTCCGTGCTTCTGTGAATGTGAAATCCGTTTTTCTGATAAAAGTTAAGTGCCCGTCCTTTTTGCATTGTGGCAAGCCAAACCACATGCTTTTTTGCTTCTTTTGCTCTCAATTGAACAAATTTTAATGTAACGGTTCCGATTCCAATACCTGATACTTCTTTGATAATATAAATTTTATCTAGGTATAGTGCTTCTTTGTTAGAATAGCCTTCAAGACCAAAGTCTATTGCCAGTTTTAAAATTCCAACATATTCCATATTATGTTTAATTAGGAATAGCTGCGTGTTGGTATCTTTACTTTCTTTCTTTAGTATTGCTTTGGTAAAACTGGTATTTATGTATGGGGAACTATCGGCATTAGGCCATAAATGAAGATAATGTTGGTTGTATGCCTTAGTGCCAACACGGATATACGTATCAAAGGTTTCTTCGATTACAGGTTCAAAATGAACAATGTCTTTCATAGTCAATTACGCCTTTTGTTCACCTACTTTTTTTTGTAAATCCATCGTCATTAAAATCGATTTGGAATTTAATCTTTCGT
>CAYGUY010000009.1:0-58864 GCA_964353165.1 uncultured Maribacter sp. | reverse complement strand
ACTTTTTTTTGTAAATCCATCGTCATTAAAATCGATTTGGAATTTAATCTTTCGTTGTGATCCATTTAATATTGCAACCGATACTTGGTTTTTGATTTTCATTAATTGCGTTTCCAAGCAATATCCCATCCATGGCCTGTCTTAGTTGCATCCTGTTCGCGGCAAACTATTTCCTGGTCTTGAATCGTCCAACTGCCCCCTGTATAAAAGAATGAGGTTTGCATCGAAAAGATAAAAATCTGAAATCCAAGCGGCATCGTAAGCTTTGGCAACTTCTTGAGTTGCATTGTATAGAAATGGGAATGTATAGCCCTCCTCTTCCGCCTTTATTTTCATAAGATATGAACTGTTTTGAGGATAATTTACAATATCGTTACTGGAGATGGCTAAGAAGCCAAAGCCTTTCTTCATATATTTTTTCGCCATTTTGCTTATTTGCGGATTTATGTGTACCGCAAAAGGACAGTGATTACAAATGAACATAATAACCGTTCCTTTTATTCCAGACATAGTTTTAACTTAAGGTTTTTCCACTTACTGTGTTCAGTAAATTAATATTCGGGGCCATAGTTCCTAAGGCCAACATCTTACTTTTTGTTCTTGCTACGTTGCATCATTTTATGCGTATAAAATTAAGCGTATTTTTAATTATCATATTAATGAATAAACCGTTTTGCGCGTTACGATACATTTTCTTAGTAAACTGAACACGGCACTTTATTCTGTTGACGACTCGGTTTAGAAAGAAATGAAATTACGTATTTAAACTTGAAAGTAGTATCTTGGATAATCTTGTTTGGGGGACAGGATTGTGCGCATTTATGACATATCCTCATAAAGTATTAAACATCTATTTTTGACAGAGACAGTTTTAGATAACATACACATTAATTACAATGGAGACGCGTTACGGACAATGAATGTAGTCTTGGCATTTGTTATGTTTGGTATTGCTCTAGAAATAACTGTGGGTGATTTTAAACAATTGTTATCAAAGCCCAAACCTGTTTTGATTGGGGTTTTTAGTCAGTTTGTAGTCTTACCTTCCATTACTTTTTTACTTGTTTTATTACTAGAACCATATCCAAGTATTGCGCTAGGTATGTTTATGGTGGCCGCATGCCCTGGAGGCAATATTTCTAATTTTATCTCTCATTTGGCCGGGGGGAATACCGCGCTTTCCGTATGCCTTACGGCAATAGCTACTTTATTTGCTGTGGTAATGACCCCATTAAACTTGCAGCTATGGGGTTCTTTTTATGCACCTACTGCGGCTATTTTGCAAGAGGTGGCTATTTCTCCGTGGCAGATGGTGAAATTAGTTGGCTTGTTACTAGGAGTTCCGTTAGTTTTGGGAATGTTGGTGAATTATTGGAAACCTAGGTTTGCCATTAAAATGGCAAAGGTTTTGAAAATAGTCTCACTGTTGTTTTTTATTGGTTTGGTTTTTTTGGCGCTGTATAATAATCGAGAGATCTTTTTAGATTATGTGTTTTATGTGTTTTGGCTTGTGCTTATTCATAACCTTTTGGCTTTTTTTACCGGTTTTTCACTAGGAAAACTATTTAGCCTTGATAATGCTAATATAAAGTCGATTACTATAGAAACCGGGATTCAGAATTCTGGTCTAGGATTACTATTAATTTTCACTTTTTTTGATGGTCTAGGCGGAATGGCTTTATTAGCTGCTTTTTGGGGAATATGGCATATTGTATCTGGCCTAGTATTGGCTATGTTCTGGAGTCCAAAATCTGTTAAAACCAATAAATTGGCTTAGTGTTATGCTATATCGCCTGCTTAAATATTTCATTCATAGTTGTTTGTATTTCTATCTTAAAGAAATTCAAGTTTATGGACTTGAAAATATACCAAAGAACAAACCTGTTCTTTTTTTGCCAAATCATCAAAATGCCTTAATAGACGTGCTTTTAGTTGCGGTTGATTGTAATAGGAGTCCCTATTTCCTGGCCCGTTCCGATGTTTTTGGAAAACCGTTTTTAAATTTATTTTTCAAGTATATAAAGATGATCCCAATCTATCGTATCCGTGATGGAAGGAACAGTTTGTTTAAGAATGATGAGGTTTTCGATATTTGTGCTCAATTACTAAGTAAAGGAGAGTCCGTAGTAATGTTTCCTGAAGGCAATCATAGCCTCAAACGCCACGTGAGGCCATTAAGTAAGGGTTTTACTAGGTTGTTGTTTAGAGCATTGGAGAAGTCGCCCGATTTGGATATGCAGATTGTTCCGGTAGGGTTAAACTATAAGCACGCAGAAAAATTTCCTGATTCGGCAGCAGTATACTATGGCAAGCCTATTGCCGTTCAACATCTGTATCATAAAGAAGACCTGCTTCATTCCGCTACTCAAATAAAAGACGCTGTAACCTCCAGTCTAAAAACGCTAACTACCCATACTTCACCAGAAGTGCACTACAAGGAAATTATCAGTCACCTCAAATCTAAGGATGTTGATTTTTTAAATCCTAAAAAAAGTAACCAGTTGATAAATGCGTGGTTATTAAACGAAACTAATGCTATCGATAAGATTAATCAAAGCGATATCACAGGATCCATTTTTAAAAATGTCCTGTCATTCCTTAATCTACCAGTTGTTTTATGTTGGCGATTCTTGGTTCGTCCCAAGGTTACAGAGCCGGAATTTATGAGCACTTTTCGTTTTGCAACCTCAGTTTTATTATTCCCCATTTACTTCATTATAATATTTCTGTTATGTTATGTAACATTTAATTTGTGGTTGGCTTCCGGTTTCACAGGTATTCTTATAGTATTTAATTGGTGTTGTGTAAAATGGCTTGTTTCATAATTCGTCTTAGGTGCTTTCGTTAGCCATGAATCAACTATGTCAAAATATTACATGACCTATTACAAACATGGAGACTATTGCAAATAAGCCCTTCAATGGGACTTCAAAAAAATTACAATAAGCCTTTATTTCTTTTTGGAGGTTTTATGATGGTCTTTTTGTAATTGAAGCTTCTTAACAAATAATATACTATTATATAAATAGTATTTATGCGACATATAACTAATATAAATAAGTATAAATAGATGTATTGTCCCATCTTTGTAGCCCGTTAGCAAAGCAGATTAAGGCGTTTCATAACAAGCTTCATAATATAAGGGCTATTCTTTGTTGTTAAAACGGTACGATACTATTAAAGGATGTATCTAAAAGATGTTTAATAAATGAGCGAAAATATCACATTCATAAAAGGACGCTTTAGTCCAGCGGAAGCGGCAGATGTTCTCCTATCCTTGTTAAACGATAAAATCAAATTTCATGCTGTAAAATCACTTAATTTAAGAGAAGGGGAAAAAGGACCCGAATGTGCTTCCGGAGATCGCATAAAGGGGTTACGCGAGGCTAAAAAACGGGTAGAGGAGTTGGTGGTGTTAGCTCATAAGAATGGGATGGAGCTAAAGATTGATAGTACTATAGAAATTAAACTAGTTTCGATTTCTAAGCCATGAAATCACTACACTATTTGTTAATCAATTGCCATTACCGCTAAAAAAGTCCTTTATCTATAGATTTCTTAACCAAACCAATTAAATAAAAAATCAACGTGAAAAATTCCTTTCAAGGTATCCGGGATACAACCGCATTCAGGTCAACGGACAGTAAATTGCCCAAAAGGATATCAGCTATTACTACTGCAGTATTGTGGTTATTTTTTGCCGTGAACGCAATTGTTTTAGTTTACTTCTTTCCAGATGTTCCGGAGTGGAGTTATGGGAACATATTTACGCTAAACGGATTTACATTTTTAATTTGGACTACCGTCACCTTTTTTGGAGCTTTGGTAAGTACATATGCGAGCAACTATCTCAAAGGTTTCAGGTATCATACAAAATTTATGTTGCTTTGTATTGGTTTTACTTTATCGGTAATGCTTTTTGTGGTATCCGATCACGTGGTGCCGTTATTGTTGACTTGGTTTGTTATGGGCGTTTTTATGTCTAGATTGATAGGTGTAGATTCGCAATGGGGAGAAGCACAAGAAGCAACTAAATTCAGTCAAAAATATTTTTTTATCGGCACCTTATTGTTAGGTGTAGGGATTTTTTTACTTGCCTCGCAGAGTGATGTATATACGGTAAGCGGAATAATGAACTCAATAGACAGGATACCATTACACATTACATCAATAGCGGTTATGTGCATAATTATCGCTGCAATTGTACAATCGGCTATTTATCCGTTTCATAGGTGGTTGCTTTCAGCTATGACAGCTCCCACCCCTGCCTCAGCGCTAATGCATGCGGGTTTTGTTAACGGTGCCGGTATTTTACTCACCTTGTTTTCTACGATTTTATTTGCAACCAACACCTTGGATTTGCTATTTGTAATTGGTGGCTTTACGGCTATTATCGCTCAGTTTACAAAGTTGTTACAAGTTAATGTAAAACAGAAACTGGCCTGTTCGACAATTGCTCAAATGGGTTTTATGATTATGCAGTGCGGTCTTGGTTTTTTTAATGCAGCCGTAGCGCATCTTATTCTTCACGGGTTTTATAAGGCCTACCTGTTTTTGTCTGCTGGAGAGGAGATTGCCAATACTAAACCCCAAAAGGTACTGCACATTAGCATTAAGCCTTTACAGGCATTAGTAGTGTCGATTTTTGGAATTCTTGGCGCTGTTTTGTTCGCCCAACTTACCGGAAAAGGAACCGCAATGGATAGTAGTATTTTTTTAACTCTTATCGTCGCTATTACTGTTGGTCAGTTAACTTATAATATCGTAAAGCAAAAAAGCTTGTCCCTGTTTCAAAAAATCTTTTTACCGCCAATTTTGTTCGTGGTAGGTGTTGGTATTTATGCGCTCATGTATAATGGCGTAAGCCTCTTAATGGTAGATTTACCTATGGTAGCCGTTTCGCGTCCCCTTTCGGTAGTTCAAATTATTTTTGGAGTCATTTTCCTAGTTGGTTTTTTTATCATGAAGTTGGGAGTCTATCGCAATGTTCCCTGGATTTATGTCAAGCTCATGAATATATCCCGTCCCTACAAAAAAACTATTTTATTTTATAAATCTAAACCGTAAAGATGCCACAGGAAATCTTAAAAAGTATAAACAACGCATCCAATGTAATTGGTAAAACCTGGCCTTTATACTCATTTGTTACCTCTAATCCATTATCTGGTTATGAGCAAACAGATTTTAAAACTGCGGTAGCTAATGCGGGTACATTGTTAAATACTAATATGTTTCCAGAGGCTTCTTTGTTTAGGCAAGCTTGGCAGCAAGGGGAAATAGATAAAGCCAAAGTTGAAGGACTTTTAAAGGAGAGTGGCTATAATGAGTCTCCAGATTTCTATTTGCAACAGTTAGAATCCCATATCATAACCAGTCACAAAAACAAAAATCATGTTCTAGATGGTATTATGACGAAGTGGCTTTCTGCCTTTATGGATGAAGGGCTCGCCGAGTGGGAAATGCCAGGTAAAGAGGCAGGTTTTTATAAAGCATGGCGTAAGCTAGCCCAATACGACCAAGATCTTAAAATAGATCGGATTAGCGATATACCAGAAAATAGTAGCGATGCCTTGCTTCAGGTTTTATTAGGACGGCAAGAAGAGGACCATGTAAAGATTTTTACACATCACTTGGCTTCCTTGCCAGGTTGGACAGGTTATATAAACTATCGTACCGAATCCAACTCTCTTTGGAACCAAGCATACCCTATAACATTGGCGGATTATTTGGCGGTACGTCTTTGGATAGCCAAGCACTTAAATTTAGAAATCCTTCCTAAGGAAACTATTGATAAGGATCCAAACGATTTGGCGGAAATTAGGTACATCTGGTTGAAAGCTTGGGAAAGTTCCTGGCAAAAGCAATTGGTCGGTTCTTTAGAATTGGATAAAGCGGTTAAGACTGATATTGAAGAAGGAAAGGACATTCCGGATGCTCAAATGGCATTTTGTATAGATACCCGTTCGGAACTTATAAGAAGGCATGTAGAGTCCAAAGGGAATTATGAAACATTCGGTTATGCAGGATTTTTTGGGATCCCTATGGATTATAGCAGTTTTGAAGATGGGCTAAGTCGGAAATCTTGCCCGCCCATTGTGACATCTGCCTATCAGGTATCCGATGTAGCTCAATCTGGTAAGACAGAAAAATTATTGAGATACAAGAAGAAGAATGAAACTTCAAGATTTGGAAGTTATTTTTTCAAACGAATGAAAAACATGTTGCCATCTGCTTTTGGTTATGTAGAAGGTTCAGGTTTCTTTTATGGATGCTTTTTGTTGATCAGAACATTGGCTCCAGCTATGTTTTATCGTTATAAGAAGATCAGTACTGCCTCTTTCGAAGATATATGTACCCCTGAAATATATAGTGTACAGGAAAATGGAGGGATGCAATTGAACATTTCTTTAGAAGAAAAAGTCGCAATAGTGAAATCTGCCTTTGATCTAACCGGTTGGAAGGATTTTGCCCCGTTAGTACTTTTTGTTGGGCATGGAAGTCATTCTGCGAATAATGCATTCGCATCTAGTTTGGATTGCGGTGCTTGTGCTGCGAGTCCCGGCAGGCATAATGCACGAATGCTTGCAACGTTGGCCAATGAAAAAGAAGTTAGAAACGTATTGGTGGAAAAGCACAATCTCCAACTTTCAGACACTACCGTATTCATTGGTGCAGAACATAATACTACAACCGACGAAATAGTTATTTTCGATGCAGAAGTACCCGCTTCGCACAAGGAAAAGCTCGATATGCTCAAATCCAACTTGAAGTTAGCGCAGCAAACGGCAACCAAAGATAGGTTAGGAATTGAAAAAAATAGTATTTCAATAGCTGAAGGTAAAGCCAACCATTGGAGTGAAACGAGACCGGAATGGGGACTTGCAAAGAATGCCGGATTCATTGTAGCCCCCAGAACGCTTACCAAAAACAAAAATTTGGACGGTCGTTGCTTCTTACATTCTTACGATTGGAACTTAGATGAAAATGGAGCCGCTTTGGAAGGTATAATGCAAGGTCCAATGGTCGTTACACAATGGATCAATAATCATTACTATTTCTCAATGGTAGATAATGATACTTTCGGTAGCGGTTCAAAAATCACACATAATATTACCGGAAGGTTCGGGGTCGTTCAGGGTAATGGGGGTGATCTTAAAATGGGACTTCCCTTACAGTCTTTACGTTCTTCCGATACGCAAATGTACCATAAGCCATTGCGACTATCGGTATTGATACAAGCACCCAAATCTCGACTAGAGGATATTCTAAAACGTAATGATAACTTACGTAGTCTTTTAGATAACCAATGGATTTACTTAATGGTCATGGAGCCAACCAACGACAATACAGTAGAGAAATATGAAAAAGGTATGAGATGGCTTCCTGTAGCCTAGTATTCTAAAATTATTGTGCGCATATATGAATGACCGGAGTGTTGTGTTGTTCTTGTCATTACTTTTATTTGAGGCGTTGTATAAAGTAAAACAAATTAAATGATTTATTCTGGAGTCCAGGTGTTTCACCTAGTATGTTATTCAGGCAAAAAAGCTGGTTTATCATCACTAGTAATGATGTAACTAATTGGTATAGTCTTCCCAGATGTCAATATCTAAATCAGAAATGTTAGACTAAAAAAGCAATAAACGGATAGGTACAACTACCTGGCTGTTTATTGCTTCTCAATTAAATGTTTAAAACTTTACATCATATCTCCAAAAAAGATTGCATTCATCAATAATTTATTAGTGCCGTACCAAAATGCTCGGAAGTTAGTATTATCAGTAAATGCAACGACCTTGCCTTTGCCTAAACCTTGAATTTGAAATGGAACTGAGTTTTTTATTAGCTCCAAGTTCTCTTCAGAAATATAACCGCTCAACAATGGGTCGTTGGTATAAACGATAGGGTTGTTATAACTATTTTTATTTGGTTTTATGTACACGTTCGTGTTACGGAAAAGTGAGATATTTGTGTTTTTATAACCAAAGTTAATCGGGTGGGTTAGGTCTAAGTTTGCTTCAAAAATAGCCCCTCCCGTTACTTGTGCACCTCTAAAATCATTCTTCTGCTCAAAATTAATGTTCTTACCGACTAAGGTGTCTTTTAGGAATTCTAGCTTCATGAATTCGTTCTTGTTAAACCATTCTGCTATGTTGCGATAACCGATTAAGGTGCCACCACTTTTTACCCAAGCCCTAAGTTTTTCGGTGTTATTTTTATTTATGGCATTGCCGTTGGAGCTAGGCAAAATAATATCTGTATATGTACTCAAGTCTACAGAGCTCAAATAGCTTACATCTATTTTGGTAAGTTCCATACTGTAGCGAGTATCGAATAAATGCCAAATTTCACCTGCATCATAGGAGCGGATTCTCTCTCCCACTATAATAGCCACTTTCTGTTTTTTTATAGGATCAAAATCATTACTTCCCAAATCAATACCTTTTGTAAGCCCCGTACCAACGGAGGTTACGGTCAAGTTGCTTTCGGTAGCTACTTTTTGCATGAACTCATGCAACTCGGTAGCATTCAAATCTTGATTTTGTACGGGGACCATGATAGTTCCGTAATCATAGGTTTTTCCTTCAAGGGTAAATGGTGATTTGGCAACTTTTGCCCTGATTCCTTTTTGAGTAATCGTATTTAGTGCTTTGGGAGTATAGTATTCGTTCCATTCAAATAGGTAGGCATAGTTGCTCTTTGCACTTACCGAACCGGAGAGAGGAGGCAATTTGCTAATTTCTGGACCTGCGTTACCTAATGAAGTAAGTTCTGCGTAATCTACATTAAAAGCCAAGGGAAAAGTCCAAGCGGAGATGTCGTAAAAAAGACTGTCTTTAAAGGTCGTGCGTTTTTCGAACATTCCCTGGATAAGTCTTGGGTTTTTCTGATTCATTGGAACTACATAACTTTTTCCTTTAGTATAGGATTTTCCATTTATAGTGGCATCATTGGCCAATTCATGAAATTTTATTTTATGTCTTTGTAGAATTTCCGCTAGATGCCAAGCTTTTGCACCGTCTTTACTATCTCCAAAAACGATACCTTTTATCTTGTTTCGAGATGCTTCCAACTTAATGTCTCTGTAAAACTTTTGTTGATAGTTTAAGATTTTTTCTCTCATGTTAGTTGCTGCTTCTATGGTAGAAAGTGCTGTGGTAAACTGATTACGCACGGTGAATGGAAACGTTAATAAGCCATTTTCGCTTTCTTGTATATGGCCTCTAGAACTACCTTGCTCAAATAGAATGCCTATACTTCCATTTACATCTGGAAAGGTAGAACCTTTACCGTAGTAATAGTCATCATAGCCTTCTTCTGAATAATATAGCGAACCTATTTTATCCAATGCCTTTGCATGGTATGTGCCTATCTCACGGGTAAGCTCTTGGTTCATATCTGGGGTTAATGGGTGGGTTCTCATAGGCTCACCTGGTTGAAAGAAAAACGTAGAGTTAGTTCCCATTTCATGGTGATCCGTTAAAATATTTGGTATCCATTTATGAAAACTTTCAATCCTTGCTCTACTCTCAGGTAATTGTACTGGTAGCCAATCACGGTTCATATCAAACCAATAATGATTGGTCCTACCTCCTGGCCATACTTCGTGATACTCACGTTCATTATTGTCAGCTACTAAATTTATACTTTTGTTGGTATTGGCCCAATAGGCAAAGCGTTGTAATCCGTCCGGATTAAAAGAGGGGTCTAACAAAATGACCATTTTATCTAGCATAGCCTCAATTTCTGGGCCTTGGGCCGCAGCTAAATAGTACGCATATGCCAGTGATGCATTTGCGCCACTGGGTTCATTACCATGGATTGAAAAACCTTGGTACACAATAATGGGCATGTTAGCCGTATTTGCATCTGTTCCGCTTTCTGTAAGGGCAATATGATCTGTTCTTATTTGTTCTATGTTCTCATGGTTTTTAGGAGTGGTTACCGTTAATAAAAGAATGGGTCTTCCTTCAAAGGTCTCACCTCTTGTTTCTATAGTCATACGATCACTGGCTTTTGCCAAGGTCTGCATATAAAACATAAGTTTGTCATGGGTTACATGCCATTCTCCAACTTCGTGACCAATAACGTCCTTGGGCGTTGGTATGGTTGCATCATAGCTTATGTTCTGAGGTAAATAATAACGTAAATCCAATTGTTCTTGAGCGAAGGAAACAAAGGAAATACCGAGTAAAACGGATAGTACTAGTTTTTTCATGTGTCTTATTTAATTTAGCTTGGCTATAAAAATAAAAAACGACCCTCAATAATTGGGGCCGTTATCAGTTTATTTAATTGAAATAGTGTTAAATGTCGTCGAAATTAACATCCATAAAGTTGCCACTCGGAGTTTCTGTGCTAGTAGAAGCCGTATCATCATCTTCTTTCTTAAAGTCTTTTTGATGTCTTTCCGAAATCACTTCGGTGCCTTTTTCGTTTACGATGAAATCCATCATCTCTTCTACGTTTTCCTTAAAAGCATCAAAATCTTCTTTATACAGATATATTTTATGCTTTTTGTAATGAAAAGAACCGTCGTCATGAGTAAACTTTTTACTCTCTGTAATGGTTAAATAATAATCACCTGCTTTAGTGCTTCTTACATCAAAAAAATAGGTTCTTCTGCCTGCCCGTAAAACTTTTGAGTGAATTTCTTCCTGATCATTCAAATCTCTATCGCTCATTTCCTTTGGTTATAAAGTGTGATTATTCTATCAAAAATGAAAAAAAAAAAGCTATCCGACAACAATTTTCTAGTTTTCTTTCTCTGATAGCTGGTTCTGATAAAGTTCTTTGTAATAGCCGTCAATGGCATTCAATTCTTCATGAGTCCCTTGTTGTATAAGTTTTCCATTTTCCAAGATTAGAATTTTATCAGCATTTTTGGCAGAAGAGACCCTATGGCTAACAATTAGGGTAGTCTTATTTGTAGAAGCTTTTTTTAGGTTGAACAGAATATCTTCTTCAGTTTCTGTATCTACTGCAGAGAGGCAGTCATCAAATAAATATATAGTAGGGTTTTTAATGAGTGCCCGTGCAATGGATACCCGTTGTTTCTGTCCACCGCTTAACGTTATGCCACGTTCTCCGAGCACTGTTTCATACTGTTTGGAAAAACCCATGATATTTTCATGAACCACCGCTTGTTTAGCAATGGAAATGATTTCCTCGTCGCTAGCATCATATTTGCCAAACTTAATATTATTTTTTATGGTATCTGAGAAAAGGAATGCGTCTTGGGGAACCGCTCCAATGGATTTCCTTAGGTCGGTTAGGTTTATATTTTTTATTGGCTCGTCATCAATACTAATTTCTCCGGACGTAGCGTCGTACAAACGGGCAACCAAATCGAGGATAGTGGATTTGCCAGAACCAGTCTTGCCTAATATTGCAACTGTTTCCCCTTTATTAATAGTGAATGAAAGGTCTTTTATCGCATGTATGTCCGTGTCCTCATAAGTGAAATTTACGTTTTTGAAAACTATCTTACCATTAATTTCATGGGATTGGGATACGCTATTTACCAGTTCTGGTTTTTCGTTCAGGAATTCGTTTATTCGTTTTTGGCTGGCTTCTGCGCGTTGAACAATAGAAGTTAACCATCCAACAATTGCTACGGGCCAAGTAAGCATATTTACATAAAGGATAAATTCTGCGATGAGACCCAAGCCAATTTCTCCATTTATGTACTGCATGCCACCAATATAAATGACCAAAATATTGCTAATACCTATAAGCAGCACCATCAAAGGAAAGAACCATGCATTTACTTTTGCCAAGCTCATGCTCTTATCCTTTCCTTCAATCGCCAATTGTGTAAGTTCCGAATTTGTTTGGGGTTCTAGGGCGTATGCCTTTATCACAGAAACACCCGAGAAAACCTCTTGGGTAAATGTAGAAAGGGATGAAAGATATTCTTGAACCACCGTACTGCGCTTGTGAATGATTTTGCTAATTTGATAAATTAATACAGATAGTACGGGTAATGGTAATAAGGTGTACGCAGCTAAAATTGGCGCTTTGATAAACATTAAGGGGATAAGGCAGGCAAAAAGGGTTAAGGTCTGTATACCGTACATAATGGCCGGTCCCGCGTACAAGCGCACTTGGTTCACGTCTTCACTAATACGGTTCATCAAATCCCCTGTTCTATTTTTCTTATAGAAATTTAGGCTTAAGATTTGATAGTGGTCAAATATCTCATTTTTAAGGTCGTATTCTATATAACGGGAAACATTAATGATAGTTTGTCGCATGAGAAAGGTTAAGAAACCAGAAAGTAAGGCAGCTCCTACTATGATCAAGATAAAATACATTAACTGTTCTTTTGCAAATTCCTTGATGATATCCCCTCGTAAATACTCTTGTACAACAGTTATGGTCTTGTTAACATAGGATGGCATTACCAGTTGGAAGAGCCTGGCCAGTATGGTGATTACAATCCCGATAAGCAGTTTAAGCCAGTATTTTTTGAAGTATTTGTTAAGGTGCTTAAGTTCCTTCATCGAGAAAATAAAATGATAATTGTAAATTAAAGTATTTTTCAAAGATAGGTTTTTGACCTAGTAATGTAATCCCGTTGGAAGGTTTTATTCCATAGGTTTCATCTTGAAATCGAATAGCCTTCAAAACTCCTACTTGGTGTGTTTGTATAATGGCTATGGATTTTAATAAAATCCCCAAGAATAAGTACAATTGGTTTTGCGGTGATATAAATAGATGCGTACTTTTGCAGCATCAAGTTCAAATCTTAAAAAAGTTCTTTAAAATGCTTACAAGAAGGCACATCAGGGTAAAGGTAATGCAATGTATCTATGCGCTGATTCAATCCAAAGATGATTCCTTGCAAAAACAGGAAAAGTTTTTAAAAGTAAGTATCGAGAATACCTACAGATTATATTTAATATGGCTAAGTCTTTTTGTAGAAATACAGCAAAAGGCGTCCGAACAGCTTTCCCTTTCAACGAAGAAGTATTTAGCAGAAGTGGAAAAAGGGCACTGGGACAAGGCTAGGTTCGTAAATAATGGTTTGTTGCAGCAATTAAAGAACAATCAACTGTTAAAAGAAACCTTCACTAATACAAAATTGGATAATTGGTATTTGAACGAGGAGTATGTGAAACTAATTTATAAGGATATAGTCGATAGTAAGATATACGACGATTATATGAAAATGACTCATACTGATTTTAACAAAGACAAGGAGTTTATACTATCCCTGTTCAAGGAAATAATAGCTCCCAATCAAAAAATATATGAATATTTCGAGGATGACAAGCTTACTTGGATAGATGATATTCCTATCGTAAATACCTTTATTTTAAAACAATTTAAAAAAGCTAAGGAAGTGCATAACGAATCTTTTTTCTTGCCTAAACTACTTAAAGATCAGGAGGATATGGTTTTTGCCAATAATCTTTTGACGAAGACCCTGCTAAAAAATGCGGCTTTGGAAAAGGAAATAGAAGGTAAGACTCCTAACTGGGATAAAGACCGTATCGCCGACATAGATAGTATCTTATTAAAGATGGCTATCTGTGAGCTGCTCCATTTTTCATCGATTCCGGAGCGTGTAACCATAAATGAATATTTGGAAATAGCAAAGGAATATTCCACACCAAAGAGTAGTATCTTTATTAATGGTATTTTAGATAAACTCACCAAGGAATATAAGGCCGAAGGAAAGCTTAACAAGATGGGCAGGGGTCTGTTATAAAATAATTTTATAATTTTACGTTTTAATATAATAACAAATAGTTTAAATCATGAAAAAAATAGTTTTATCCGTATGTATGGTATCGTTAATGGCGTTCACTTCTTGTAAGGAAAATGCCTCTGAAAAAATTAAAACCGACAATGTAGCACAGGCTGCAGTAAGGGATGAGGCTGCAAAGGCAGTTCCCGTAATGACCTTTGAAAAGGCTGAACACGATTTTGGTACTATTGAACAAGGTGCCGCGCAAGAAACCGCATTTAAATTTACCAATACAGGTAATGCACCCTTAATTATTACGGATGCTAAAAGTAGCTGCGGATGTACCGTGCCAAATCCTCCTAAGGATCCTATAGCTCCTGGAGAGTCTAGTGAATTGTTGGTAAAATTCAATGGTGCAGGTCAGAATCAGATTACGAAAACCATAACGGTAACGGCAAATACGGAAAAAGGTTCTGAGCTACTTAGAATAAAGGCCTTTGTAAACCCAAAAGGTGCCGCTCCACTAGGACCGGTAAAATAATCTTCAAAACAAATAAACACCGAAAATGGGCGATATAGGACAATTTCTTCCAATGATATTGATATTTGTGGTAGCATATTTTTTTATGATACGACCACAAATGAAGCGACAAAAAGACGAGAAGAAGTTTTCGGCTGAGTTAAAACGGGGCGACCGCGTTATAACCAAAAGTGGTCTACATGGAAAAGTAGTGGATTTAAACGATAAGGACGCTTCATGTGTTTTGGAGACCATGGCAGGGAAATTAAAGTTTGATAGGTCTGCTATTTCTATGGAGATGAGCAAGAAACTGTCTGCTCCCGCACTGGAAAAAAAGTAAAACTGTAGTATAGTAGTTAAAGCACCAATAGCAATATTGGTGCTTTTTTTATTTTTAAAATCTTTATCTTTTAGGCTTAAACTAAATTGATATGGGCTTAGATAGAAGAGATTTTTTGAAAAATGGAACCGCTGGTTTGGCGGTAACCGGAGCATCATTTTTATTTCCAATGGAACTTTTGGCAGCTGTAAGGAAAAAAGTGGGGCCTAATGACACCATAAACATTGGCTTAATCGGATGTAACGGTATGGGTTTTTCTGATCTTACGTCACTTTTAAAAATGGGAGACACCAATGTAATTGCCCTATGCGATGTAGACGAAAACGTATTACAGGTTAGAACTGCGGATTTAGAGAAGGCGGGTATAAAAAAACCGAAATGGTATAGGGATTATCGACTTCTTTTGGAAAACAAGGATATAGACGTAGTAGTAATTGGTACCCCAGATCATTGGCATTGCCTTCAGTTGACAGATGCTCTCCAAGCAGGAAAAGACGTATACTGCGAAAAGCCTATTGCAAACTCTATTCAAGAGGCAAATATAATGTTAGACTATGTACAGTCTAGCGACCGTATAGTGCAAATTGGTCAATGGCAAAGAAGTCAGCCCCATTTTGTAGATGCCATCAATTATGTACATTCAGGTAAGCTTGGAGAGATACGTTTGGCAAAAGCATGGGCGTATCAAGGCTGGATGAAGCCGGTACCCATTGTCGCCAATAGTGCCGTACCAACCGGCGTAGATTATAATATGTGGCTGGGACCGGCTCCTAAAAGGGATTTTAATGCCAATAGGTTCCATTTTAACTTTAGGTGGTTTTGGGATTATGCCGGAGGCTTAATGACAGATTGGGGCGTGCATCTAATCGATTATGCACTTTACGGTATGAAAGCCGGTACGCCATTATCGGTAATGGCCTTGGGCGGAAAGTTTGCCTATCCAGATGATGCATCCGAAACCCCGGATACCTTGCAGACCGTTTATGAATATGACGGATTTTCTATACTTTGGGAACACGCTACGGGAATAGACGGAGGAAATTATGGACGCAATCATGGTATCGCGTTTATCGGGAACAATGGTACGCTGGTGCTTGATCGGCAAGGTTGGGAAATTATACCTGAAAAGGAGTTTCAAGGATGGGATAAAGATGGTATATCGAAAATGGACGCAGCTGCTTTTGATCAAGGAAATAAAAGTGGACTGGATTTGCATACACAAAACTTTTTGGATGCCGTTAAGAGCAGGGAATCTTCTAAACTAAATGCACCGATAAAAGTAGGGTATGATGCTGCTCTCGTCTCTCACATGGGTAACGTAGCCTTTAAAACAGGTAATCGTATTTATTGGGATGAAACGACCGGGCGCTTTAAAAGTGAAAAAGCAAATGAATTGATAAAGGCCGATTATCAGAATGGTTGGCAGCTTCCAATGCTTTAGAATGAAAGATGGCTTGTCTTATCGATATTTATCATTAAGAGTTGACCCGTTTAAAATTAATGGAATAATTTTAGCCAGTCTGGTATGTTTGGTTTTTTCCCGCTTTGCGGAGGTAATATAGTTTGCATACTCTTTTTGTTGGTAAGGTGATAAGGTTTCAAAATACTTCATAAGACCTATGTTTTTGTCCAACGCTTCTTTGAGTAATTCAGGTATAATTAATTCATTGCTAAGTACTGGTTTTATATTTGTTGGGATAACATCTTTCTGAAGTGTTATTGCCTCAACTATATATGAGCGTATCAGTTTAGGATTTAGTTCTTTTTGTGAAGTAAACTTCCAATGTCGCATCACCTTGGTTTTTCCCTCTTGTGCATTTTCTAAGACCCGAAACTCATCTTTAAGTAAAGCTCCGTTAAAAAACCAAAGGCTAAAATGATTAGTAAACCTACAAATAGCCAAAACATTTTTATTGTCCAAAGTGTAGGTCGGAAAGCTCCATTTATATGTTTCAACTAATTTAGTGTCTTTTACAAGCTGTCTTAGTATGCCAATAGCCTCCTTAAAAGCGTGTTCTTTTTCATAATAGGCTGCTATTTTTTCTAAGTTTTCCATCATGGTTGGGTTTTGAGAGCCGCAAGTTCACAAATTTTAACAATAACCTCGGTTGCTTTTTGCATGCTTTCCACGGGCACATACTCGTATTTTCCGTGAAAGTTATGTCCGCCGGCAAAAATATTGGGACAGGGGAGACCCATAAAACTCAGTTGGGAACCATCCGTACCGCCTCTGATTGGTTTTATGATAGGCGTAATACCTAATTGTTCCATGGCCTGCTTTGCAATTTCTACAATATGAAAAACCGGAGTAATCTTTTCTTTCATATTATAATACTGATCGTTCATTTCGAGCTGAATACAGTTATTATTTGCTTGATTTAGTTGATTCACTATGGTATTTAAGTGCAGTTTTCTTTGTTCAAATTTTTCCCTGTCATGATCCCTGATAATCAAATCTAGTACTGTTTTTTCAATTCCTCCATCAAACTTATAAATATGGTAAAAGCCTTCCCTGTCTTTCGTTTTTTCCGGTGTTTCTTGCTGTGGAAGGAGATTCATCAATTCGTTTGCCAACACAATGGAATTGACCATTTTATCTTTTGCATATCCAGGATGTACGCTTTTACCTGTAATGGTAATTTTAGCCGCTGCAGCATTAAAATTTTCATACTCCAATTCGCCTATTTGACTCCCATCCATGGTATAGGCCCAATCTGCCCCAAACTTTTCGACATCAAATTTATGTGCCCCACGGCCAATTTCCTCATCCGGTGTAAAGCCAACCCTTATTTTTCCATGTTTGATTTTGGGATGCTGAATCAAATATTCCATGGCGGTCATAATCTCGGTAATACCCGCTTTGTCATCAGCTCCTAAAAGTGTAGTGCCATCAGTTGTTATAATCGTTTGACCTTTGTATTGCTTTAAATCTTCAAAATAATCCGGTGATAGGACGATGTTCTTTTTGGAATTCAATACAATGTATTTTCCGTTGTAATTGTTAATGATTTGTGGCTTTACGTTAGTTCCGGAAAAATCTGGGGTAGTATCAAAATGGGAAATAAACCCTATAGTTGGGACCTCATCGTCAACATTGCTAGGTAAGGTTGCCATAATGTAAGCGTTTTCATCAATCGTTACCTCAACCATACCAATCTGTTTTAATTCTTCTACTAATACATGGGCTAAATCCCACTGTTTTAGTGTACTAGGTGTGGTGCTCGATCCCGGGTCGCTTTGCGTATCAATTTTAACATAACGTGTGAACCTGTCGATTATATCTTGCATGAAATCTGGTTTTTAATCAAAAATAGAGGTAATAATAGTAATTTTAACGTCAAATATTGTTTCCCCACTATGAAAACGACTGTTCATCCGTTTCTCTTAATTCTTTTTGTATTGCTATTTTCTATCCGATTAAACGCTCAGGCAGATTGTATTATGGGTGTTGGTGTTGTTGAAGATTCTGTATTAACTGATATTTTTCAACTTAACCCCTCACAAAGCGAAAAACTGACAAATTTTAGCGCGGAGTTAAAATATCGAAACGAGATATTGGATAACACATTAGCGAATATTAGAAAGCGGCACCCGCAGAATACTGTTCAAGAGCTTTCTGATTTGGCTAGTGAGTACAATATTATGATGGATAGTATGCATACAGTGCAGGCCATGGTGGAGAGGAAGCTGCTGACGCTGTTTAACCAAAAGCAGTATGCCTTGTATCGAAATTTATGTTTAGAAGCCTCTAGGTCGCCCTTTGTTGTAGTCCCCTCTGTTTACACGGATACCGTAGTTGTTAAGAAACGTGCTTCTTTCCTTGATAACTTAGAGGATAACAATTAAATTCTATACACTGTAGTTAGTATTTTTGCAGTAAATACGGCCTAATCAATGTATAAAGCGATAATCAGACCCTTACTTTTCCTTTTTGATGCTGAAAAAGTGCATTATTTCTCTTTTTCGATGATTAAATTCTTGTCGAAAATAGGATTTTCAGGTCTATTTAGGTCCCTTTATGTTTTGGATGATACTAGATTGGAAAGAGAGTTATTTGGTCTAAAATTTAAAAATCCGGTTGGTTTGGCCGCCGGTTTTGATAAAAATGCATTATTGTACAACGAACTATCGGATTTTGGCTTTGGTTTTATCGAGATAGGTACTTTAACGCCAAAACCACAGGCTGGTAATCCAAAACCAAGGCTGTTTAGACTAAAAGAAGATACGGCTATCGTGAATCGTATGGGGTTTAACAACCTTGGGGTTTTTGACGCGGTAGAACAATTAAAAAAGAAGCATAGGGTCCTAATTGGTGGGAATATTGGGAAGAATAAAGTCACCCCAAACCATGACGCAGTAAGGGATTATTTAATTTGCTTTGATGCCCTATTTGATCACGTAGATTACTTTGTAGTAAACGTAAGTTCTCCAAATACGCCCGGGCTTCGAGAATTACAGGATAAAGAGCCGTTAACCGCACTACTTAACGAATTACAACTTCAGAACGATAAATATGCCCAAAAAAAAGGTGTTAAGCGCAAACCCATTTTATTAAAAATTGCACCGGATCTCACGGATAGTCAGTTGCTGGATATTATAGACATTGTGGCAAGTACGAAAATAGATGGTATTATAGCAACCAATACGACCGTGGAACGAAAAAACCTCAAATCCCATGCTATTTTATTGGAAGAGGCAGGCGGTCTTAGTGGCAGGCCATTAATGGATAGGAGCACAGAAGTCATTCGTTTTTTAGCCGAAAAAAGTAATAAATCATTTCCGATAATAGGAGTGGGCGGAATCCACTCGGAACAAGATGCGCTTGAAAAATTAGCTGCAGGTGCAGATTTAATTCAGTTGTGGACCGGATTTGTTTATGAGGGTCCTGGATTGATAAAAAAAATCAATAAAGCACTTTTGCATACTGCTCAAGTGCCTCGTTGATTCTTGTTTTTTTTAAAAATTATCCCAAAAGTAAGAAGGTGAAATCTTTGGTTTTAGTCAGCTGCTGTTTGCTAATTTTTTGCCCAATAATCTAGAACCAGTACATCATCTAAATGTGGGCCTAATACCTCTCCAAAAGCTTTATGATCAGGATGTGGTAAATATATTGCCCGGTCCTCTTCACTTTTAAAACTTAGGAAAAAACAATGGGTAAGTCCTTTTTCAAGCCCTTCGGGACTGTTGTTGGTTCCCCATTCGTAGCCTGCAATTTGTGGAATTTTACTTGGAAGCGCGCTGAAGGCATCTTCTACTTTTTTAATATCCGCTGCAGAGGTACTGTCCTTGAATTTAAATAATACAACATGCCTTAAAATACTATCTTTTTCCATTGCTGTTTCTTTTTTAGAGGTTTCCTTAGTTTTAGGTGTTTCACCTGCACAAGAACCTAAGGAAATGGATAAAATGGTTAAAACTGCGATAAATAATGGAACTTTTATTTTTTTCATAGGTGTAATTAAAATAGTTTCATGAAAGGTATCAAAAATAGTTGAACAGCGCTATTATTCGTATTTTTCCGCCAGAATTATAATTAGTTGAACTACGAAATCCTTCTTACGTTTTCGATGGCAACGATAGCTTTGGCCCTATCGCCTGGACCGGATAATATTTTTGTGCTAATACAAAGTATGGTCCATGGGAAAAAATATGGTTTGGCTACCATGGCCGGTCTCATGACGGGATGTTTGATACATACTAGTTTATTGGCCTTCGGGGTCTCTGCCGTTATCAAAAATAATCCTGCGGTATTTAATGGAATCAAGATTTTTGGGGCGTTATATCTGCTGTATTTGGCATGGAACGTATACCGCTCCGATAACACTATAGCTTTTGAAACGAACGGGGTAGAAAAGAAAAGTTTGGGAAGCCTTTTTAGACAAGGTTTTATTATGAATGTTCTCAACCCTAAGGTTACCATTTTCTTTTTAGCCTTTTTCCCTGGATTTTTATTTTCAAACGAACTTAGTACTGTAGTGCAATTTTATGCGCTGGGCTTATTGTTTATTGTTGTTTCATCTTTGGTTTTTGGAGCAATCGCCCTACTAGCGGGAGTCATAGCCGATTATATTAAGCAGAACAAAAGAACCGCCTTGTTGTTAAAATGGATGCAGATATTGGTATTCTGTGCGATTGCCGTTTTTCTGTTGATCGGATAGTTTTAGCCTTGCAACTTAAGCTTGAGTTTGTACATTTACACTATGGCCAACAAGGTGAAAATAATAGAATGCCCGCGTGATGCTATGCAAGGGATAAAACCGTTTATCCCGACCAAGCTAAAGGTACGCTATATTCAATCGCTATTGGAATGTGGTTTTGATACGATTGACTTTGGGAGTTTTGTCTCGCCCAAAGCCATACCGCAAATGGCGGATACTGCTGAGGTTTTGGCCCAATTGGATTTATCTAAGACCAATAGTAAACTGCTGGCGATAGTTGCAAACGTAAGAGGAGCTTTTGACGCAATAAAACATCCTGAAATAGACTATCTGGGTTTTCCTTTTTCCATCTCTGAAAATTTTCAGATGAGAAATACACATAAAACCATTGCAGAATCTGTAAGCGCCCTTCAAGAAATTTTTAATATTGCAGATGCTGCAAACAAAGAAGTGGTAACCTATATTTCTATGGGATTCGGAAACCCGTACGGAGATCCTTGGAATGTAGAAATTGTAGGGGAGTGGACAGAAATATTGGCAGGTATGGGAGCAAAAATTTTATCTCTTTCTGATACCATTGGTACCTCTAACGCTGAGACTATTGATTATCTTTTCTCGCATCTCATTCCTAAATATCCGGCTATTGAATTTGGTGCGCATTTACATACCACCCCTACAAAATGGCACGAAAAAGTAGATGCTGCTTACAAAGCAGGATGCAGAAGGTTTGATGGTGCTGTTCAAGGTTTTGGCGGTTGTCCCATGGCAAAGGATGAGCTCACGGGTAATATGCCTACCGAAAAAATGCTTTCGTATTTTACGCAACAGAAAGCGGACAAGGGGGTGAACTGGCTGGTTTTTGAGGCGGCTTATAACAAAGCGTCCGAGTTGTTCCAGAAATATCACTAAGGGAAACAGAATAGTTCGGATCCAAACGATTATTTAGAACCTTAGGAATCTATTATTTTACCTAGGTTGGAGAATTTAAAAATATCTCATATCTCAGGTCTAAAAATTCATATTTATTTCTAATAACAATCCATTTTCAATTGTTCTCGGTGTTCGAATTCACTTAGCGAACTGTTTAATTCTTCCGTTGCTATTTCTTCAAGAATTGCCAACACAGCGTTTTGCATTGCTATGGAGCCACAAATCATAATCGTAGCACCCGACTTCAGTTTTTGTGCCATTTCCTTTTTACACTCGGCAATCAAATGCTGTACGTAAATTTTTTGGTCTTGTTCTTGAGAATAGGTTGTTACAATTTCAGTAAGCTTTCCCGATGCTAACGATTGCGCTATCGACTCTTTATAGATATCAAAAGAGCGTTTTTTAGGTCCGCCCCAGAATAAATGAATTGGAATCTTGTTTTTATTTTCATCAATAATTCCTAAAAAAGGTGCAATTCCGGTACCGTTGGAAATACATATGATTTCTTTGGCGTTTTTTGGAAAATGAAAACTTGGGTTACGTTTAATACTAGCATTTACCTGATCACTTTTCACCAATTGATAAAGGTGATTGGAGCATAACCCAAACTCATGCCTTTTGATACTTAACAACATATCATCCTGCATCTTTGCAATGGAATATAGTCTAGGTGTCCCATCTTCCTTAGGCTGATACGATAAGAGGTCTCCAGATTGAAATTTACTCCTATTTTCAGGTCTTAAGCGTATTAAGAAGGTGTCATCATCTTGTAAGGTAGTTTTCTCTACTACGTTAAAGGTTATAGTTTTTAGGGGCTTTTTGTCCTTTTTTGGTGCATTGATGTTTATTTTAACACCGGTAACGCCACTCCATTGTGACGCCCAATCCATAAAGGCGCTAAAAGACTGGTTGTTTATTTTATATAGAGGTAGGGTAGTTGTAAAATCATTACTTGTTTTAAAAATGTAGTCTACCTCGCTGGCGAACTTGCAATAGTCCGGATAGATTAAAGAACCAAAGCCTACAACGCAATAATTTATTTTGGTATTGATTGGTACTGTAGGGAATCTTTCAAAGAATTTACGTGCATTGGTAGGTGCTTCCCCATCACCGTAGGTTGCTGTAAATACAATAATATGCGCTGCTTTTTGGTACGAGGTGTATTGGTTCAGTTCCGATTTGTAAACACGTTTTCCCGCTTTGGTCAAGGCATTTTGAAACAAGGTGGCAAAGTCGTTCGTGGTTCCGGTTTCTGATCCCACCAGAAGTATAAACTCACATTCGTCCTTGTTTAAAAGGGGTGCCTCCGTCGTTACCTTCTTTCTTCGTTTTAGCGCCATTGCAAAACCTGTATACATAAAAAATAGTAGTGATAGACAGGTGGTCAATAGGATCACCGACCATAAAATACTACCCTGTCCCGTATGTAAGCTAAGGCTCAAACGAGAGGCAAGGGTTACAAATGGGTAGGTAGCCTCACTTAAAATTTCTCCGGAGTATTGATGTACATATAGTTCCTTGTCTGTGAGCGCAACTTCAAAATAATCTTCGGGAAACTCGGAAAAGGGAAAACTTACTTTCCGTACTTCATCTAAGCTGATTGTTTTAAATAGATTCAGTTGCGTATTCGCCGTTTCCGGTATAATATCGTCTTGAATAGTAAAGCTGGAATGCCATAATTTGTCAGAGGGTAACAGCGAAAATTTCTCTGCAGATAGATAAACTCCCGTGACGGCGACTAGTAGAACAGGTAGCATAAACCATCGACCGAAAATAACATGAAAGCGCTGCTCGAACGCATCTTTCTGAACTTTGGAGAACAGTTTGCCGAATCCGCCTTGCCTTCTTGCCAAAAGAAATACGCCGGTAACGGTAATCAAACAAAGTAAAAATGATATCAAACCCACAAAAAAACGACCAATACCTTTTAAGAACAAGGAACGGTGTAAATTGGTCGTCCATTGAAATAAGGACGATTTTTCCTTTGGATACCCTATTTTTTTTGCAGTGAGCGGATTAATGTAAATACGTTCGTTATCTCCTTCCTTGGTGATAACCGATGCTAAAACAAAATCGTTCGCATCTACCTCTAGTTCCAAGGTTTCGTCATATTCTCTCTCCAAAGCGATTAAGGTCTCGGATAATTGGATTTTGCTGAGCTTCGCCACGTCATATCCCTGCGTAGCATCGGTAATGGGTTCAAATGCTAAGATAAGTCCGGTTAGGGCCGCAACGATTAGAAATAAGGAAGAAGCAACTGCCAGCGCAAGGTGACTATACCTCCAGATTGAGATGGTCATACCTAAAAAAGTTCAAGTTCAAATACAAGAGTTAAGTTCAAATTAAAGCTGAAACGGCATAAGTCTGTTATTTGCAACGGTTTATAATTTAGATTGAATTGTTTTTTGCTTTAAACAAACAACAGAAACAACAGAAACCTCCTAAAGCGCTACTGCTGAATCATGCGTACATATCTGATAAATCCCTTGCCCTCTTTTTTGGCTTTAAGGTTTTCGGTAGTTAAATCAAATTCAACATCGTCCTTATGGTACTCTTGATCTTCTACGGCAGATTCAAAGCGAATTTTGTAGCCGGCATCGATTTTATCCGTAGGTATTTTAAGTACCGTCATACTGCGCTCCCCACCGGAAACCGTGGCGCCTGTAATAGCATCCAATTCTGGTCTTCGTATGCCATACACGTTTTTCCACCACTCTGTAATATCTCGGTACCATTCATTGTCATCGCCCTGAACGTATAACGTTTCTTCGTATCCGCCATCTGCGTTTAACAAAGAAACTACAATGTAAGCTCCCTCTCCCATGTAATTGGTTAGTTGGATCATGCATTTGTAGTTTGCGGTCTCAACGGTTCTTTCAAAGCCTAATGTTAGTAAAAGTCCTAACGCGCCGCATAATACAATAATGTTCTTTTTCATTTTTTAAGTGATTGTATTTTTTCTTAGTCTCTAAGTCTTTTTTAAAGAATGACTATTTCAAAAATTCCAAAGCTATTTTTTGATTTTTTAAAATCTCGTTTTCGTTTGCTAAATCGTATACAGATTCGTCAAAATCAGTTTTAGTGCTCTTATCCGCCCCTTGTTCAACTAGATATTTAAGAATGGCATCATCATGTGAGGTCATAGCAGCTAAATGCAAAGCGGTATTCCCTTCATTATTTTTTTGGTTGATGTCTATATTAAATTCCTCAAGTCGTTTTAACAGTGCCATGTTATTGTCCTTGGCGGCAAGATGTAAAAGTGAATTACCGTTGTGCTGTGCAATGCTAAGGTCAAGACCATTTGCTCTCAGCAATTTTAATTTTGACTCGAACGTTTCGGGTGACTTTTTGTTGAAATTGTTCAGTAAGTAAAAGGCGAGTGTATTTCCTTGTGCGTCAACCGTGTTCACATTCGCACCTTTTTGTAGTAAAAAGTCAACAACTTCCGGACTGTTTTTATTTACGGCCATGGCCAAGGCAGAATGTCCTTTTTCATTGGTAGTGTTAATATCGCTCACATAATTACTCAAGAGTTTTACAACCTCGATCGTATTGCTGTTTGCAGCGTTCATAAAGGGCGTGTTACCATCCTTATCCTTTTGATTTACTGCTACGCCTTTGTCTATAAAATACTTTAGAAGGTCAATATCATTACTTTTGGAGGCAATTGTGTGCAAAGGATTGTACCCTTCCTTATCCGTAATGTTCGGTTGCAGCCCTAAGCTTTCTAGATATTTAAAGGTCTCTAGTCCGTTTTTGTCGTTCTCTATTCCTTTGCTTGCCATCAGGATAGCATTGCCACCCAGCTTGTTTAGTGTACTGTAGGGTAGTCCTTTAGCTTTTAGTTTTTTGAGGATGGCTATATCTCCGCCACGTGCCGCATAATCAAAAAGCCCGTTTCCATCATTATCAGTGCTTTTTAAATCAAGTCCCTTACTACTAAAATAGTTGAAGGTTTTGAAATCGGTCACGGAAGGTGCCACGAGCAATAGGGCATTTGCGCCGTTGTTAGTGGTATCGTTAATATCTGCATTGTGGGCAAGAAGAAAATCATAAAGTGCCGTATTGGTCTGTCCGCCGCGGGCTGCAAAGTTAATAACGTTATAGCCATGACTATCTTTAATGTCTGCCCTAGCTCCATTAGCCACCAAGTGTTCCATGATTTCCAGATTATTGCGATAGGCCGCCCAAAAAATATAGGTTCTGCCATCATGCGTAATCTTATCTACGGCATTCCCTTTTTTTGTTAAAAGATGTTTAATGGTGGCGTTATCCGTGTTTTCCAAGAGCGCATAACAAACAGCGTCGAACATATTGCTGTTTAATTCGGTTATGTCATTACCGGCGGCGATAGCACTTTCTATTTGGGTAATAGAGGGGTTTCCTTTCCAATAGTCCCTCTTAAGGAATATGTTTTCTTGTGCCATACACAACGATATACATGATAGTGTAATAATCGTGAAAACAGTTTTTAAATGTTTCATACTCCTAATTTATTTAGTTTTTGATTCCTGTGCGTTATTGTCTTTTACAAAAGATGCTATGATAGCGGCAATCTCTTTTTCTTGTTGAATTTCATCATCAAAAAGATGCTTGTACAGCACTTTATTGTCTACTTTTTCTGCTAACACCAAGTCTTGGTTTCTTGCAAAGACGTCGTCCCATGTGTTACGAACGGTCGCCCATTTATCTTGCTCATTGGTCCACCAATCGGCGGCTGCCTTGCAACGGTCGTCCGGCACTTTTACATAGGTATTATAACCTTTTTCCATGGCCAATGTAACATCGGCCTCATCCTTTTTACGAATAATTTTAGCATTGTCCTGGTCATGTACCCAGCCGTTTGCCGTAATCTCCTGTCTATTTCCGCGCATGGTAATGTTATAATCACCGCGGGTAGTGTATTCCCTTCTTGGTAATGGTGCAGGTGCAGTGTTCTCCCAGTAACTCTTGCCATCAACATGTACCCAAGTAGCCGTGCCCTCGTATCGTGGACTATCGTCTACCTGAAATACTTTTTGTGTCCACTGTCCTGCAACATCGGCTTTATCTTTCTTTTGATACTTCCAGTGGTTGTCCCCATTATAGGTGTATAGGTCCGTATTTTCGTACAACCAATCTTGTCTCCAGTGTTTAACGATCATTGGTTTAGCAGGATTACCTACCTGCAGTATGTGCTGAATAACGATTTTACCATCTTCATCGGAAACCAGTCCTGCCCATTCCAAACCTTTATCTACTTTGGATTTTGAGGGTTTGTATAAGGAGTCGTTACTATAGCTAAAGGTTTCAGCAAAATTGAAGGTTACCTCAAAACAGCCACACATTTCCTTTATGGCATTTGCATCTTGTTCTTTTTTATTTTTTTGTGCAACACCTTGTACACCAAAACATGCACATACCACTAGAGATAAAATTGTTTTTTTCATCGTTGTAATTGATTAATAGGGTTCTAATTATTTCAAAGCAAAAATATAAAATTTATTTAGATTCATTAAAAATAACATATATATTTGTCAAAAAATTATCAAGAATGAATCTAAGTAAGGTGTTAACCCTTGTATTTACAGCTTGTTCGGTGATACTTGTTTTTGGACAGGAGGATAGAGTAAAAGTTGATTCTATCCTAACTCAAGATTTAGACGAGGTAGTTGTAACCGCTACACGAACGGTTCGGCAACTTTCTTCTGTGCCTTTGCCCGTTACCTTAATTTCTAAAAAACAGATACAGCGTACGGGCGTAACTCGTTTAAATGAGATATTAAATGAACAGACTGGTCTTGTGATGACTCCTGATGTAACGGTTGGTGGTGGCGAGGGAGTGCAAATACAGGGAATTGCATCGGATTATGTTCTAGTGCTTATAGATGGAGTGCCTGTGGTTGGTCGTAGCTCGGGTAACTTGGACCTTAGTAGGTTCGCGATAGGAAATATTAAACAGATAGAAGTGGTGAAAGGACCTTCCTCAAGTCTTTTTGGGTCCGAGGCTTTGGGTGGTGTAATCAATATCATCACCGAAAAACCTACTTCTGAAAACATGACCGGTCAGTTTGGGCATAGGGCTGCGACATTCAACAATCAGAATTCCAGCATTAGTCTAAATCAGCGGATGGATAAACTTGGCTATTCTTTTTTTGCGGATAGATTAAGTAGTGACGGTTTTGACCTTGCCAGTGGGGATGAAGGACAAACGGTAAACCCTTTTTACAATTATACGCTCAATGCGCGCTTGTTTTACGATGTATCTGAAAAATTAAAGGTATTTGCCTCCGGACGCTATTTTTCCCAAGAGTTCGATGTAAGCCCAAGTGCTAGTGAAGAACAGGACGCCAATGCTCATCTTCGTTTAGACCATAATCCTTCTGAAAAGACAAATTGGCAATATGAACTATATTATACCAACTATATAACTGATGAAAAGATTTTAGACCCGATAGATAATAGTTTGTTGATAGCAAATGATTTTAATCAGCAACTGCTAAGGCCAGAAGTGCGTTATAATCATAACTTTAATGATACAAATACGATGACTTTAGGGCTAGGTTATAATTTTGAAACCTTAGATCGTTCGCTTTTTGCCGAAGAGGTAAGGTTCGATTCCCAGTATGTATTTGCCCAATATGATTTTAGGCCTGTAAATAACGTGAACGTTATTGTTGGAGCCCGGTTCGATAACCATAGTGAATACAATTCCCAATTAAGCCCCAAGCTTTCTGCACGTTACGATATAAATGAAAATTTTGCTGTAAAGGCCTCCGTTGGTAGTGGTTTTAAAGCACCTGACTTTAGGCAGTTATATCTGGATTTTACAAACGCGGCAGGAGGAGGCTACTCCGTTTTTGGCAAAGAGGTAGAGGCAGCCGGTATACAACGACTTTTGGATAATGACGAGATCGCTAATTTGGTCGTTAATCAAAATAATCTAGGACAACGGCTCAACGCGGAAAGTTCTGTGGGCTACAATTTTGGATTGTCCTACAAAAAAGGAAAGTTTTCTTCGGATATCAATTTGTTCAGAAACGATTTTAATAATCTTATAGATACGCAGATTTTGGCGTCAAGAACAAACGGACAGAACGTATTTGGATATATCAATAGAGAAAGCGTTTATACACAAGGTCTTGAGCTGGATTTAAAGTATCGTTTTTTAGCAAATTTAGACCTATCCGCAGGCTATCAACTCCTGTATGCTTACGACAAGGATAAGGAGGCCGCGCTAGATGCAGGAACCGTCTTTGGGCGTAATCCGGAAACTTTGGAAACGGTAAGGCTCAGCAGAAGTGATTATTTTGGATTGGAAAATCGTTCTAGGCATACCTTAAACTTTAAGGTGTTTTATGAAATTCCCGACTGGGATGCAAATGCCAATTTAAGGGTGGTGTACAGAAGTAGGTTTGGATTAACGGACAGGAACGGTAACGACCTTTTGGATAATCTGGATAACTCTTTTGTGGAGGGCTATGCTTTGGTAAACATTTCGTTTGGCAAAATATTTCACAAAAATTATGATCTACAATTTGGAGTCAACAATTTACTCGATTTTAGAGGACAAAATCCCTTGGCAGCCCAGGATGCCGAGGTTCTTGTAAACCCTGGGATGCAATTTTTTACACGTTTAAACATTCAATTTTAATTATTATGAAAACAACACTTAAAATGGTCGCTTTATTGTTTGCTTTGTTCGCCTTTGTCGGCTGTAGCGACGACGCTGAAAATACATCCGAAAATTTCAGTTTGCTGGCTGTTTCTCCCGAATCTGCAACGGTTGGAACCGAGATTACGATAACCGGAAATAATTTTCCCTCAGATGTTTCCCGGGTTAGCCTTACGATTGGGGGTGTACCCGCAACCGTAAATTCCTTAAGCAGTACCCAGATAATAGCAACAGTACCTTCTGGAGCAATTAGCGGTGCTCTAAGCGTAAGCGTAGATGGCAATGCTAAAACCACTGCTACTGATTTTACCGTTTTATCAGAAGTTGTAAACGCTAAGGCCGAGAACATCCCGGCTCCGCAAACTGGCGGTCAAGGTCAGCCGGTTGGAGGCCCTTTCACTAAATTTAGCTTTGCTACCGGAGCGGTAACGGAAAGTGATACGGAATGGGATATTGCATTTAGGGGTGTTACGATAGCAGTTAACGGCGGGGCTATCACAGGCACTAGCGATGAGCCGGAACGCAATGGTAATGCCGCCGCCGCCATAGTAGACGGTATATTTTCCGAAGTACTTTCCGCTGAAGGTATCTCTTTAGTGCAGGATGCCGATGCAGCTTTTGCAATACCAACAGGAAGTGATAACGGATGGTACAACTACAATTTTATGACGAATTTAGTAGTGCCGATTCCTGGAAAAGTTTTGGTATTCCGCACCCATGATAACAAAGTGGCTAAAGTGGAGATATTAAGCTATTACGAAGATGCACCTGCCAATCCAGATGGTTTTGCAGATGCATCAAGATTCTATACCTTTAATTACGTTTATAATCCAAACGATGGTGAGACCTCGCTACGGTAATGAGCGATAATTAATACTTTTTTGAGTTAGTTGAAAAAACCGGAGATGTTTATACATGTCCGGTTTTTTCAATTTTAGATAGGTGTAAAGAAAACCTACTTGTATATCGTATATTTATAGAGTGTTTAATACCGTTACGCTTTTTACACTGCAAACCAATGAAATACATTTTAAATGTAAGTTTAGGACTAAAAAATCCCTAGATATTGTATTTGAACCCAAGTTAAATCCTACTTATCTTTGTTAAAAATAAAATAGTATGAACAAGTCAATAGAAGCACTGTTAAACGACCAAATAAAATACGAAGCGAATGCATCTATGCACTATATGGCCATGGCATCATGGTCGGATGCTGCGGGTTATAATGGTATAGCCGAATTCTTTTATGCGCAGTCGGCGGAAGAAAGCGCACACATGACCAAATTAATAAAGTTTGTTAACGAGCGAGGCGGAAAAGTAGTCGTGCCTGCGGTAGAAAAACCAAAGGATAGTTTTGAATCCTTGAACGAACTGTTCAAAGATTTTTTGCAGAGCGAAATGTTTGTAACCGAACAGATAAATCATGTAATCTATGAATGCTTGAATAAAAAAGATTACAACGTACACAACTTTATGCAGTGGTACGTTACGGAGCAATTAGAGGAAGAAGCGGTAGCTAGAACCCTATTGGATAAACTAAACATTATAGGAGACGATAAATCTGGTCATTATATGTTTGATCGTGATATCAATACCATTGCTACGTCCGTTGACATGGAGGAGTAGGACTTAGAATTTCCTCAAAAAAGTAAAGATTCCGCTTTTCGGAATCTTTTTTTTGCCTAAGTTTGTTATTATTTAGATTTAATAAAAATAATGAATTCAACGCTACTCGTACGTCCTTGCATTATTATCGCATCCGATTGCGGTGGGTGTTCCACTGAGGTGAAAAAGAAAAAGTGCTGTAAAAAATACAAGAAAAAGGGAAAGACAAATTGTAAGCGTTGTCCTAATATGTAAACGGTTGCATTGTCTTTTTTAAATATACCTTGTGGTAGTAAACCCTCTTTTATTTAGTAACAGTTTTTTCTTTTTTAACTTAGTAAGCGCGAGGTAATCGCTAGATGTTTACTCTCTAGTAAATCCGTTTAGTTTTAATTTGTATGCGTTTTTTCCAGCTTTTGGGTCAACTGTAAACCGTTCACATCGATTTAATAGTCTATTTTTATTCCTCAAAGGGCTTATAACTACTGTAGAAATAGACTTAATTACCAACAGATACGACTGCATATGAAAAATAGCATTACCCTACTGCTTTTGTCTTTTACGTTGTGTTTTCATGCACAGGATGTAGCTAATACTAATCCCAAACATGAGGTCAAAACGGATATGTTGAACCTTATTGTCTTTAAGGCGCCCCAATTTTCTTACGAATATCTCTTAAATGATGAATCGTCTGTAGGGCTGTCCGTAATGTTCAATTTGGAAAAACCAGAGGATGGTTCCTTTATAGATGGGCCTTACTATTACGAGAAATTTACCTTTACACCGTATTACAGGAGGTTTTTTTCAAAAAACTACGCACGTGGCTTTTTCTTTGAAGTTTTTAGTACGTATAATGTACAAGGCGATTTTGACGGTACTTGGGATAACGGTTTTCAGAATATAACCTATTCGGATGAAACGAGCAGTAATTTGGCATTTGGTGTTTCCTTGGGAGGTAAGTTGGTAAGTAAAGGAGGTTTTGTGGTCGAATTCTATGGTGGTGTTGGACGTAATATTATTATTGGGAACGAGGACCTTGGATTGGAATTCTTACCTCGGTTAGGCATATCCTTAGGGTATCGGTTTTGACCCTATGTTTATGGGGATTTTTGGATACTCGATGTTTTTTGACATCGAATAAGGTAATCGCTTGCGTATTCCTCAAGAAGCATTTTTCAATTTAAATCTAAATCATTTCCGATTTACCTCCCCTTGGGAGAGGTCGGAACTGTATTTTCGCAGTTCCGGGTGAGGTAAAATATAAAATTTCAAGAAATTTTTATTGGTAAAACCATCTTGGTTTTTGAGATAACAATTTGGACGTTAATGAATTGTGTTTTCACCGTCCGTGTCACAATATTTTTCCTTCATGGAAGGATGCTTTTATGCAAAAAAAGGTTCGTTATTTTGATTTTTTCGCACCCTTTTTTTACTCCTAGTTACCTTGTTTAGATGGTATTGCCTATGCCTTTTGGCCATATAGCTTTAAGATTAAAAAGTTTATTTATTTTTTTATTTTGGATGAGTAGTTTTTTTGGAATGCCAATGAACAACAGGGTTACGAGCGGTCGCCAATAATTGTTGATAAGATGTGGAAAACCTATTTCATGTTAAGGAAAAGTAAAGCGATTAAATTTTGATCTTTACGTCTAGGAAAAATACACCACTTTAAATCCGTTTTACAAACCATGCAAATTACTCATCTCATCAAAAGGGATTTTACCAAAAAACCCTTTCAGTTACACAAAATTACAAATGCCGTTTTAAAGGCTATGACCGCCGTAGAACATGGAAATCTTGGAGATGCAGAACGTATTTCCGAGAATGTTAGTACCTCGTTGTTGGAACGTAGGGCAATAGATGAAAACTATGTACCTACTGTTGAACAGGTTCAGGATTTTGTGGAAACTAAATTGATGGAGGGAGGCTTTTTTGATGTTGCCAAAGCGTACATCATTTACAGAAACGAACAGGCGTCAAAACGAAAAACGAATATTTTTGAAAAGCGAATCAATCTAAAGCCTTATGAGTATCCTCAGTTGTACGAATATGTTCCTGCAATCAGACATTCGTACTGGATACATACGGAGTTCAATTTCACAAGTGATATTCAAGATTTTAAAACCCGTCTAAACGATGTAGAGCGTAGTGCCATTAAAAATACCATGTTGGCCATTTCTCAGATAGAGGTAGCCGTAAAAGGTTTTTGGGGTGATATTTATCACAAAATGCCGAAACCGGAAATAGGTTCCGTAGGGTCTACCTTTGCTGAGAGCGAGGTGAGACATGCCGATGCCTACTCCCATTTATTGGAAATACTAGGCTTGAACGAAGAGTTTAAAATGCTTAAGAAAAAACCTGTAATGATGAAGCGGGTTCAGTACTTGGAAACGGCATTGAAGAACGCGAAGAGTGATGATAACCAAGAGTATGCAGAGTCAGTATTGCTGTTTTCCCTCTTTATAGAACATGTTTCCTTATTCTCACAATTCTTAATTATAATGGCTTTTAATAAGCATAAGAATATGTTGAAGGGAATTTCTAATGTAGTAGAGGCAACTTCTAAAGAAGAGCAGATTCATGGAGATTTCGGAATTGATTTAATAAAAATCATAAAGAACGAGAACCCAGATTGGTTTGATGGCGAGCATCACGCTAAAATCAAATTGATGTGCGAGGAGGCATTTGCATCGGAAAGTACCATAGTAGATTGGATTTTTGAAAAAGGGGAGATAGATTTCTTGCCCAAAGCAGTGGTAACCGAATTTATCAAGAACCGTTTCAATAACTCCTTAGAAAGTATTGGAATAGATAAAATCTTCGAGGTGGATGAAACACTATTGGCGGAGACGGAATGGTTCGATGATGAAATCATAGGTACCAAACATGGTGATTTCTTCGTGAAGCGCTCCATTAATTACAGTAAAAGAACACAAAGTATAACTAGCGACGACCTTTTTTAAATGAACGAGATAAACACTACCCAAGAGAATAAAACAGAAGCCATTTCAGAAGCTGCCCAGCTAATAAACGCTAGAAAAGAGGCGCTTGAACATCAAAAGAACAAAACTGAAGGCGGTTTTGAATGGTTAACGGAACACAGCCGTAACTTTTTAGGTTCGGGCTATTTGACCGGAGGCGTTACAGCAGAGCAGCGCATTCGCGAAATAGCCGATAGAGCGGAGCATATATTGAAAATGCCTGGTTTTTCGGATAAATTCTATGGCTACATGTCAGAAGGGTTTTATTCCTTGGCATCTCCGGTATGGTCTAATTTCGGTAAGGAACGAGGATTGCCAATAAGTTGCTTTGGGTCACACATAGATGACGATATGGGTAACATCTTATACACCCAATCAGAGGTAGGGATGATGTCCAAATTAGGTGGTGGAACTTCCGGTTACTTTGGTAAAATAAGACACCGTGGGGCAGCTGTAAAGAATAACGGTCAAGCCTCGGGAGCAGTGCATATAATGCAGCTGTTTGAATCTATGGTAGACGTCGTTAGCCAAGGTTCGGTAAGAAGAGGACGTTTTTCGCCCTACCTTCCGGTAGAGCATGAGGACATCATGGAGTTTTTGGAAATAGGTACCGAAGGAAATCCAATTCAAGAACTTACACATGGGGTAACCGTTACCAATGACTGGATGCAGGAAATGGTAGATGGCGATGCCAAAAAACGTGCGATCTGGGCAAAAGTGTTGCAGCGTAGGGGAGAAATGGGCTATCCGTATATTTTCTTTAAGGATAACGCGAACAACGGCGCAGCGGATGTATACAAGGATAAAAGCTTACCAATTTATGCAAGTAACCTATGTACGGAGATTATGTTGCCATCCAATGATAACTGGTCATTTGTGTGTGTACTTTCTTCCGTAAACGTATTGCATTACGATAAATGGAAAAATACAGATGCTGTAGAAACGATGGTTTGTTTCCTAGATGCCGTAATTACGGAATTCCTGGAAAAGTTAGAATCTTACAGGGATTCTGAAAGTAGGGAAGATCGTCAGACCTTCCTTTTCATGGAGCGTGCGTACAATTTCGCAAAGGAAAACCGTGCATTGGGTCTAGGTGTTTTGGGATGGCATTCCTTGTTACAATCCAAAATGTTACCATTTAACAGCAAGGAAGCGTATGATTTAAATTCCGAAATTTTTAGGGAAATAAAACAACGAAGCTATACCGCATCGGAGGAATTAGCCGTTAAATTTGGAGAGCCGGAAGTGCTTAAGGGATATGGTAGACGTAATGCTACGTTGAACGCTATTGCGCCCACAACGTCATCCGCTTTTATTTTGGGGCAAGTTTCACAGGGAATAGAGCCGATATGGTCCAATATTTACGTGAAAGATATTGCCAAGATAAAGACAACCATAAAGAATCCATTTTTAGTGGAACTATTAGAAGAAAAAGGACAGAATATTACCGAAGTTTGGAGAAGTATCCGTGAGCGTGATGGTTCCGTTCAGCACCTAGATTTTCTGTCTGATTTGGAAAAAGATGTTTTTAAAACGTATTCCGAGATAGATCAATTAGATATTGTCTACCAAGCTGCAAATCGTCAGAATCATATTGATCAAGGGCAGTCGGTTAATATCATTGTGCATCCGGATATGCCTGTTAAGGAAATCAACAAGATTCATGTCACCGCTTGGAAGCTAGGGCTAAAATCCCTGTACTACCAGCATAGTATGAATGCAGCCCAGAAGTTTAAGCAGAAAAAAGACTGCGCAAGCTGCGAGGCCTAAGACATCGATTTTATATATAAAATCCTTGGTCAACATACTTCATGGGTATGTGACCAAGGATTTTTGTTTTAAATCAATCTAAGTACAAATAATTGAAAACCAGTTATTTAAATTGTATCTAAATGCAACTCGTCTTCATTTTATAATGAATTTAAAAAAAGAGTTATGCCAATACGATTAGGAAACAGTTGCATTAATTGCGACAATTAAGTAGAGGGAAATACCTGTAAGGTACACGGGGTAAAAGTAGGAAATAGCTATAGCTGTGATAGTTTTGAAATGAAAGCAGCCTTAAAATCTGAACAGAACTGTGTAAGTTGTGTTCGTTTTGAAACTAGTGATTGTGCTAATCCTCAAAAAGCGGCGCCTGGTATGTCCTGCAATCATTGGGCTCCACAAAGTGCGATGGCATAAGCCGACAAAGGGAAATTATAAACAAGAAGACCTCCTTAATAGGGGGTCTTTTTTTGTTTCAAGCACACTTGGGGGACTTACTATATTAAGTTGAACGGTGGGTTAGGAGTGTGTTGGTTGTTTAAATTCACTTTTAAACATGTTAAGATAAAAAAGTAATCACAGTGTAGAGTTCAAGGAAAAAGCCATGGAATTGCGCGATGCTCGTGGTAATGTTGTGGAGATATGTAGGTAGGTAACTGGACATCTCCATATTGGTGCTGAACCTGTGACAAAGGAACCTGAGGATTATGGAAAAAACAGATTTCCGGCGAAGGGAAACCCAAAATGGACCGATGAACGGAAGGAGATTACGGAGTAGAGAAAAAATTAAGGGATACCGAGATTGAATGCGATATCCTAAAAAAGGCAATAGCATCTTCTCTTAGAGTGATAAAAGAATATAGGTTCATAAAACACCATAAACTAAAACTTCCAGTTAGGAGGACGTGCAAAATGTTCAATGTAAGTAAAAGCGGGTGTAACAACTCGTTGGTCACGGAACCATCTAAGAGGTTGTACTAGAACGAGGCCATACCATCGGATACCCGTGATATTTTCAAAGATAGCTTCGAGAGGTATGAAGTACCTAGGATGAAAATGGAACTGCTGAAAAAATGGCGTCTTCTATTAAGGCAAATCGTGGCCAGAAAAATGAAGGAAAATAACCTATTTGCCAGAAGAAAACGCAACTTTAAATTTACGACAGGTTCGGTCCAAGATTATCCAATAGCCGTTAATATACTAAACCAGGGTTTTGCGGTATTGCGAGAGAACCAGGTTTAGGTATCTGAAATGATTTATAAACGGGCAAACAAGACTGGATAAATTTAACTGTAATAATCCACCTGTACAACATAAAGGGAGTAGGATGGTCAATGAGCGATGACCTCAGTACGGACCACACCTTAGTCCGGCTTGGAGCATGGAAATCAAGCAAAGGACCATTAGGAAAAAACTCATTTTCCATCCGTACAGGGCATCGCAATATGCAGTTGGAGATTCCGCCAACATCATTAAAAGTTGTGATGGGATCGTAAAACAGAGTATAGGTAGTAAGGGTAATTTTTGGAACAATGCAGAGGTAGAAATTTCCTTTAAGAGCTTGAAATTGGAATCGACCTGCAAACGCTGCTATGGCTACAAATCTGAAGCGAACTTTCCATCTTTCAATGGATTGTCACCATGTACAACAGAAGAAAGATGCACTTCACTTAGGGGTATAGAACAATAATGTTTAATCAAAAAATAGAAGCATAACTCTTAACTAAATGCCCATTTTTTGTGGCAAGTCTATAGAAGTAGGAATCTGGTAAAACGGTTTTAAATCTTTTTATCTAAATGGTTGTTTTTATAAGTAAAAGCACTAGAATTAATTTAACTGGTTATAATTAAAATTGAAAAATGGTTAACTTAATTTTTTATGTCTTAACTAACAAAATGAACTTGACATGCGATTTAAAATGATGATGTTTATTTCTTTATTGATAATGGCAATACCTGTAACTATGGCACAAAAGGATATGAATAAGGATGAAATGTTAATTACAGAAGTTAGCAATGCGCGTGCAAAGGCATTTAACGAAATGAACGCGAATGAGATTGCCAAATACTTTACTTCCGATGGCGTGTTGATGGCCCCAGGAGCACAAGCCTCTATTGGTCAAAAAGCGGTAGCATCCTATTATCAAGGTATCTTCGATGAATTTGATGTGGTTCTTAAAAGTTATTATGTAGAAGTTGAGGTTTCCGGAAACGTGGCTTACGGAAGAGGTGAAGCGATTGTACATGCCACTTCTAAAATTGACGGTCAAGAATCGGTATCCAAATCAAAATATTTGAATATTCTAAAGCGCCAAAATGATGGTAGTTGGAAAACTACACACGATATATGGAACTCAAATGATAGTACGGCCAATTAACCCTTTCCCTTTCCCTGATTAATGGGTAAGGCAAAGTATCTGATTGCAGATAAATTCATTATCTTTGCACGCAATTAAATCTGTAATTGCATGGAAGCTCACCTAAACAAAATTCTCGGAGAAGGTCTAACGTATGACGATGTACTATTAGTACCTGCTTATTCAGAAGTTCTACCCAGAGAAGTCAGTATCAAATCCAAGTTTACCCGGAATATAACCATTAACGTTCCAATCGTTTCGGCGGCTATGGATACCGTTACGGAAAGCAGAATGGCTATTGCTATTGCACAAGAAGGAGGTATAGGTGTGTTGCATAAAAATATGACTATTGAGCAACAGGCCATAAAGGTAAGAAAGGTAAAACGTGCGGAAAGCGGAATGATTCTAGACCCCGTAACCATGCTCTTAGATTCAAACGTAGGGGATGCCAAGGCTAATATGAAAGAGCATAGTATTGGAGGAATTCCAATAGTTGATGACGCAGGAAAACTGATTGGGATAGTTACGAACAGGGATTTAAGATTCGAAAAGAATAATGAGCGGCCAATTTCCGAGGTTATGACCTCAGAAAATCTGGTCACAGCAGCAGAAGGTACGTCACTTTCGGAGGCAGAAGACATTTTACAAGAGCATAAAATTGAAAAACTTCCAGTTGTAGACAAAAATTATAAGCTAGTAGGTTTAATTACCTTTAGGGACATTACCAAACTGACCCAAAAGCCAAATGCCAATAAGGACCAGTATGGCAGGTTGCGCGTAGCGGCCGCATTAGGCGTTACCGCCGATGCTGCGGATAGGGCTGCTGCTCTGGTAGCTGCAGGTGTGGATGCAGTAGTTATAGATACCGCCCATGGACATACGAAGGGAGTGGTTGCCGTCTTAAAAGCAGTTAAATCGCGATTTCCGGATTTGGATGTCATTGTAGGTAATATTGCGACTGGCGAAGCTGCAAAATATTTGGTAGCTGCTGGAGCGGATGCCGTTAAAGTAGGTATTGGTCCAGGTTCTATATGTACAACTCGGGTAGTTGCTGGAGTAGGTTTTCCTCAATTTTCAGCGGTATTGGAAGTCGCTGCAGCGATAAAAGGTTCTGGTGTTCCGGTAATCGCAGATGGTGGAATTAGATATACGGGTGATATTCCTAAGGCTATTGCAGCAGGTGCAGATACTGTTATGTTAGGTTCTCTTTTGGCCGGCACAAAAGAGTCTCCTGGCGAAACGATTATCTATGAGGGTCGAAAATTTAAAAGTTACCGCGGTATGGGTTCCGTAGAGGCCATGAAACAAGGGTCTAAAGACCGGTATTTTCAAGATGTGGAGGATGATATCAAAAAATTGGTTCCTGAAGGCATCGTGGGGCGTGTTCCCTATAAAGGCGACCTATTTGAGAGCATCCATCAATTTGTTGGTGGACTTAGAGCGGGAATGGGCTATTGTGGGGCGAAGGATATCCCTACTTTACAGGAAACCGGCCGCTTTGTAAAGATTACTGCAAGTGGTATAAATGAGAGCCATCCGCATGATGTGACGATTACCAAAGAGAGTCCTAATTATAGTAGGTAAGGCAGAAGTCACTTAAGGTGTTTTAATATGACTGATAAACAACTAAATCCGTTTATAAAAAAGCAGATTGGGTAAAGGTACGGATACATCGGACTAACCCAGCGTTTTATTTGGTGTTTTTATAGGCAACGGTGTGCAAAATTCCCTTGAGTTATTACCCTTTCTCTGGGTCATTTTTCCAGCATCAATCTAACAAGTTGAAAATAAAGTAGATCCGGTCCAAATTCCTGTTTGATATCTAGGTTTTTTTGAATACATTAAAGCTGTTTTGAATGGTTTGAAGCGGTCCTGCCCATTTTATTGGTGGCATCGTGTCGTTCTTGCCCGTTCAAACTCAAAAAAATCACAACAACTAAACCACATAAAATGCAACTACAAATTCAGGATTTAAGTAAAACCTACTCCAACGGGGTACAGGCTTTAAAGGGAGTAAATTTAACTATACCTAGCGGCATGTTTGGCCTTTTGGGGCCAAACGGCGCGGGCAAATCTTCTTTGATGAGGACCTTGGCTACTTTGCAAGAAGCAGATCAAGGTACGGTGACCTTAGGGGAAATAGACGTGCTCAAGGACAAGGAAAAAGTTAGGCAAATTCTTGGCTACTTGCCGCAAGAGTTTGGGGTGTATCCTAAAGTGAGCTCCTACAGCATGTTGGACCATATTGCTTCTTTAAAAGGAATTTCCAGTAAGGGTGAGCGCAAGGATTTGGTAGAATCCCTTTTGACCAAAACCAATCTTTGGCACGTTAGAAACAAAAGCCTTGGGACCTATTCCGGCGGTATGAAACAACGTTTTGGTATTGCCCAAGCATTGATCGGGGAACCCCAATTGATTATTGTTGATGAGCCCACTGCTGGCTTGGACCCGGCCGAACGGGTGCGCTTTCATAATTTGTTAAGTGAAATAGGTGAGAATACCATCGTTATCCTTTCCACCCATATTGTAGAGGATATTTCAAACCTTTGTAATAACATGGCCATCATTTGTTTGGGCGAAGTAGTGGCCAAGGGTAATCCTGCTGAATTGACACAGGCCTTAAAAGGCCGCATTTGGAAGAAGTCGGTCCAAAAACAAGAGCTCCCATCCTATCAGGCAGACCTACAGGTTATATCCACCCATTTAAAGGCAGGTAAAACCGTGATACATGTTTTAAGTGATGAACAACCTGACGCTACTTTTGAGGCCAGTGTTGCCAATTTAGAAGACGTTTATTTTGCTGAGATTACCTCACGAATGGAAACCATTTCTGCATAATTCAACCCATAAAAACCAGCAATTATGTTTAGGGAAATCTTTCTTTTCGAAATCAAATATCGTTTAAAAAGACCTGCCACCTGGGCTTATTTTGGAATCCTGTTTCTATTTGGGCTGTTCGTTGCCATTGGCGATAATGGGCCGGCATCGGAAAAGGTATTTGTAAATGCACCGGTTGCCATCGCAACAACCTTGGGTACCATCAGTATTTTTGCCATTATGATTGCAAGTGCCATCATGGGCGTACCTGTATATCGTGATATTGAGCATAAAACGGACAATTACTTCTTTTCCTTTCCCATATCGGAAAAAGGGTACTTATTGGGACGCTTTTTTGGGAGTATGACTACCCTCTTTTTAGTAAGTTCAGGCTTGCACCTAGGGCTTATCATAGGTGCGTTCATAGGCCCTTACGCAGGTTATGTGGAGGCAGATCGGTATACCTCCCTGAACTTATGGCATTACTTACAGCCCACACTCATCATCTATTGGACCAATCTGTTCTTTGCGGGTACCATCTTCTTTGCCTTGGTAAGCCTTACCAAACGGGTGATGTTGGCGTATGCCGGTGGGGCGCTTTTGTTCATTACGTATTTGGTGACCTTGACCCTGACCCAGGATATAGACAATAAAACCATCACCAGTCTGTTGGATCCTTTTGGTTTTACCAGTTTAAATAATTTAATAGAATACTGGACCCCAGAGGAACAGAACACCAGATTGATACCTTTTGAAGGGCTTTTGTTCTGGAATAGGATTATGTGGATCGGTATAAGCGTAGCCCTATTTCTTTTTACCTTGTTTCGATTTAATTTTCAGTCCTTTCTCAGTAAAAATCTAAAATCAGGAAAGAAATTAATTGAAGATTCGTTGAAGGGCGGAGCAGCTCTTACCAAAATACCTAAAGTGCAAAAGGTATTTGGTAGCGCCCAAAATTTTAAATTGTTGCTCAAACTTACTTGGATGGAATTCAAGAATATTATCGGTGATAATTTCTTTAAGGCCATACTTATTGCGGCGGTAGCGTTCTTGTTTTTTGACGGGTATTTTGGAGCCCCAATTTACGGCACACCTTCCTTGCCATTAACGTATTATATGTTGGAGGTCAAGGACTTTACCTATATTATTTTGGTCTTTGTGCTCATTGTATTTATGACCGGTGAGGTAATGCACAGGGAACGGGGCGTGAAATACGACCAGATTTTTGGCTCTTTGCCCATACCCAACCGTATCGTTTACGGTTCTAAATTTTTGGCCTTGGTGCTCATCAGTTTTATTTTGGTGAACATGATTTTGATAAGCGGTGTGCTCAATCAAGTCATCCAAGGTTATTTCAATTTTGAGTTTGGTATGTATTTCAAAGACCTATACCTCTTTGAATTTCCAAAGTACATCAGTTTTGTAATGCTGGCATTCTTTGTGCATGCCATGGTCACCAAAAAGTTTTTGGGCCATGTGGTCGCCATTGCAATTTGGGTGCTCTTGTTTGGTATCAATTCGCTGGCAGAGATTGATAATAACATGTATTTCTATAGTTATGCACCGGGCTATACCATTTCGGATATGAATGGTTTTGGCCACTTTACCAAAGCCCTGTTATGGTTTAAAACGTATTGGCTGGCCTGCGGTGGGGTGCTCACTTTATTGGGCTATTTGTTTTGGAAACGGGGTACGGATTCTGGGGTCAAGGCACGACTTCAGGTCGCCAAAAGCAGATTGAACTGGCAAACTATGGGTCTGATGGGGGTCAGTCTTGTGGCTTTTATCGCCATTGGGGTATTTATTTGGACCAATATCAAGACCATTAATAAGTACGTAACGGATGATGAGGCTACCATAGCGCGGGCCAACTATGAAAAAGAGTTGATCGCTTATGATAAAATAGCGCAACCCAAAGTAGTAGCTATTGATCTTAAGGCTGATTTGGTTCCCCAAGAACGAAAGGCGCGAATTACATCGGTTTTTACCATGACAAATAAGACCGATGAGGTTATTGAAAGCTTACATTTAAACTGGGGAGCGGAAGGGCTGCTAAAAAAAGAGGTGAACGTATTTACCGTTCAGGGAAGCGAACCAGTACTGAAAAAGGAATACGGGGATTATGGATATAAGATCTATAATTTTAAAACACCTATGCAGCCAGGTGATACCCTGACCATGGTATTGGATGTTTCTGCCTATTACATAGGTTTTCCCAATGAAGGTTCCGGTTCTTCACTGGTATCTAACGGAACTTTTTTAAATGATGGTTTTTTTCCATCTTTTGGTTATAATGCTAGCGGCGAACTTTCTAGCGATCAGGACCGCAAGAAATATGAGCTTGCGATCAAAGACTACCAATTACCGGAACAGACGGACGAGTGGGGTACCAGTAACCTATTGTTTAATGATGATGCCGACTACATCACCTTTAAAGGTACCGTAAGCACCGCAGGTGACCAGATAGCGGTGTTGCCAGGTTACTTGACCAAAGAATGGAAGGAGAATGGAAGAAATTATTTTACCTATGAGATGGAAGGTGAGATGGATTTCTTTTATAATATTTCCTCGGCTAGGTATAAGGTGCACCGGGAAACTTGGAAGGGTAAAAATGGCGATGCGGTGGCCATAGAGATTTTTCATCATCCAACCCACACTTATAATATAGATAGGTTTGTGAACGGGGTCAAGAAATCCATGGATTACTTTACGGAGAATTACGGGCCATATCAGTACCGTCAGATTCGTATCTTGGAATTTCCACGATATTCCACATTTGCCCAATCGTTTCCGAATACGGTGCCTTTTGCCGAAAGTTTTGGTTGGGTAGGGGATTTTAGTGACCCCAATGACCTGGACTATCTGTTCACGGTGACTGCCCATGAGGTGGCCCACCAGTGGTGGGGGCACCAGATTACACCCTCGGCAACGCGGGGTGCCAATCAGATATCGGAGACCATGGCAGAATATTCTTCTTTAATGGTGATGAAAAAAGAATATGGCGTAGATGCCATGCAACGATTTTTAAAAGAAGAACTTGATAGGTATTTGAGCAGTCGAGCTTTTGAGAGCAAATTTGAAAAGACCCTATTGGATAATGATACACAGTCCTATGTTTGGTATCGTAAGGGAGGCCTCGTGTTATATGCCCTGCAAGATCTGGTGGGCGAAGATTCCTTAAACCAACAATTTAAAGCCTACGTGAAAGGCGCCGCTTTCCGACCCAAAGCACCTTTTACCACCACCCATGAGTGGTATGAATATTTAAAACGGGCGACGCCAGATAGTTTACAGTATTATTTAAAGGACAGCTTTGAAAAAATCACCTTGTACTCCAATAAAGCTAAGGACGCTACCTATAAGGAAAATGCCGATGGCACCTTTGAAGTAAGTTTTGATGTTGAAAGTGCCAAAAATTATTACGATGGTCTGGGCAAAACCTTGGATAGCCCAGAGCGTCCAAATCTTTTGGAAATAGGTGTTTTCCAGACCGATACGGTGAATAACAAAGGGCTCACGGTAAAGCGCCCCCTAGTACTAAAAAAGCTTTGGGTACAAGCGGGGGAAACTAGTTATTCGTTTCAGGTAGATAAGCGTCCTGCCAAAGTAGGTATCGATCCCTATAATAAAATGATTGATAGAATTCCTGATGATAATATGGTGGAGGTAGAGCAGGAGGATTAGTGCCGACAAATGGAAATTAAAAATGGAGGGTAACGCCTTTCCCGAGAAAGGAAGGGCGTTTCTTTTTTAAGGTCTATTATTTTCCCGCTCCTGAATAGGATTTCCAATCCTTGTCCTTATAAATGTTATCGCCAAAATATTTTGCAATATTCAAGAACGGTTCCGGTTTTTGATAGCCCGGAACTGGTGAAAGCATGTTCATTTCCTCATCTAAAAATATGGTCGTAGGATAGCTCAATCTTCCTTGCATTAAAGCCGCGGCAAGTTCATGATATCCTTTTCTGCCGGATGCGATGAAATTGTAGGTCTTACCTTTAAAATCTATCGGGTCCTTTCCCTCACCGTCCATTTTTACCATATAGAAATTATCTTCCATGTATTTTGCGACTTCAGCGTTCTGGAAGGTATCCTTGTCCATTTTTTTGCACCATCCACACCAATCCGTATAGACATCGATAAATACTTTTTTAGGGTTTTCGTCCGTGGCAGCCATTTCAACCGCTTCTGAAAAGGAAACCCAATTCACTTGTTGAGAAAATAAAAATGATGTAAAAAGCATCAGAACCCCTGTAAGGCCAATGTTTTTATATAAAAAGAAATTCGTTTTCATGATATGTATTTGAGTCTTTGTCCAATTAGTATACCAAAGCTAACGAATTTTCCTTGTTTTTATTTTACGGTAGCAGCTTCCTTAATCGTAAATAAGTCTTTAACATCTACCTGATTTTTAACTAAATCGTCAAAAGTTTCACGTTCACGAATGAGAATGGCTTTTCCCTGATGCCAAAGTACTTCTGGCGGCCTAAATCTAGAGTTGTAATTACTGGCCATGGTAAAGCAGTAGGCTCCAGCGTTCCTAAAACTTAGGATATCACCTTCGGTAATTTCATTGATTCTTCGGTTACTGGCAAAGGTATCCGTCTCGCAGATATACCCTACAACGGAGTAATAGCGTTCGCGGCCATCAGGATTGGAAATATTTTCAATTTCGTGGCTAGACCCATAGAGCATAGGTCGTATAAGGTGGTTGAAGCCAGAATCGATACTGGCAAATACGGTAGAGGTAGTCTGTTTTACAACGTTAACCTTAGCCAGAAAAAATCCGGCTTCACTAACCAAAAATTTACCGGGTTCAAATGCTAGAGTTAAATCTTTTCCGTACTCCGTACAAAATTCATTAAATCTGGCACTAAGCTTTTTTCCTAATTCCTCTATGTTAGTTTCGATATCTCCATCCTTATAAGGTACTTTAAAGCCGCTTCCAAAATCTATAAAATCTAGGTTTTTAAAATTTTTGGCCGTATCGAATAGAATTTCTGACGCGTACAGAAATACATCAATATCTAAAATATCACTTCCCGTGTGCATGTGAATGCCGTTTATATGCATTTGGGTAAGCTCAACAATTCTTAATAAATGTGGTATTTGATGAATGCTGATGCCAAATTTCGAATCGATGTGACCCACGGAAATATTAGAGTTTCCACCTGCCATTACATGTGGGTTGATACGAATGCAAACCGGAATATGCGGATGTTTGCTGCCAAACTGTTCCAAAATAGAAAGGTTATCAATATTTATGCGTACGCCTAAATTCGCAGCTTCCTCAATCTCTTCCAAGGATACTCCGTTAGGAGTGAATATAATAGATTCTGGTTGGAAACCAGCTAGGAGCCCAAGTTGGACTTCCTGGATAGATACGGTATCCAGACCACTTCCTAAACCATTCATCAACTTTAGAATCGTGATGTTGGAAAGCGCTTTGGCTGCGTAATTTAGTTTTAGCTTTTTAACGGAACCGAAAGCGTCGGTGAGTCTATTAAACTGTGAAACTATTTTAGCGGAGTCATAAACGTAAACGGGATCTCCGTATGTTTTTGCAATTTTTAGTAAATCCGTGTTCCTCATAATCCTTTACTTTTTAGCAAATCTAGAATACTGTACTGGTTTCCACAAAAAAATTAAGAGAATAAGTATTAATATAACAAAATGTGATATTTAAAACAATATATAATTTTAGTTTCCTTGTCCTGCAGCTATACCCACTGTAAATTTAAGCAATCAAAACAAGGATTAGTTTTCTTTAGTAATTTACGTTGCACATGGGTTTGTAATATGTAATTGATAACTTTACATACAGTTAAATTTAAAAGTATGAAATTACCTTTGTTTCCATTACAATCCATTTTTTTTCCGGGTGAAACCGTACCCCTTCATATTTTTGAACCACGCTACAAGCAACTCATAAACGATTGCAAGGACGAGGCCATCACATTTGGTATACCGGTGTATATAAATAATGGAATGCAGTATGGTGTTGAGGTGCAACTTGTAGAAGTGGTCACAAGCTACGAAGGCGGCGAGATGGATGTAGTATGCGTTGCAAGACAGGTCTTTAAGTTGCTTTCTTTTGAAAAACAATTAAGTGGTAAATTGTATTCTGGGGGAGTTGTTGAGTTGCTTGCTTACGATTATGAGGCTGACGAAGTATTTAAAACAGAGGTGCTACATAAGTTAAGAGCGCTTTACGCTATTATGGAGGTGCCATTTTCCGAAGCCAGTGTGGCAACGTTCAATAGCTTTTCATTAGCGCACAAAATGGGACTTTCTTTTGAGCAAGAGTATACCCTGTTGCAAATATCAAAAGAAATGGACCGGCTAGCTTTTATAGATCAGCATCTAACCACCACAATTCGTGTGCTTAGTGAAGTGGAACGCACCCGAAAAACAATAGAGCTAAATGGTCATTTTAAGAATTTTGACCCTTTGGATTTTAAGGATATTGAGCTGGAGTAGGTCAATGCTAGTCACTTTGTGGGTAGACCATTAAATATTGGTTTTAATTTTTCGATTATTACCCCTTGTTTCCTATTTTTGCACAACTAATAAAATCACAATAATTTATGGATCTTCACGAATATCAAGGAAAAGAGATATTGGCCAGTTTTGGCGTACGCATACAAAGAGGTATCGTAGCACATAGCCCAAAAGAAGCTGTTGATGCAGCAAAAAGATTAACGGAAGAAACCGGAACAGGATGGCATGTTATAAAGGCGCAAGTGCATGCAGGTGGTCGCGGTAAAGGTGGTGGAGTAAAATTGGCAAAAAATCTTAAGGAGGTTGAAGAGCTAGCTGGAAATATTATTGGTATGGATTTGGTTACTCCTCAAACGTCTGCTGAAGGAAAGAGAGTGCATCAAGTGTTGGTATGTGAGGATGTATATTATCCTGGGGATAGTGAAACGAGTGAATTTTATATGTCAGTTCTTCTGAATAGGGGAACAGGCAGAAACATGATTATGTATTCTACTGAAGGTGGAATGGATATAGAAGAAGTAGCGGAGCATACACCACATTTAATATTTACCGAGGAAATAGATCCTGCTACGGGACTATTAGGTTTTCAGGCACGTAAAATAGCTTTTAACCTAGGACTTTCTGGTGCTGCCTTTAAGGAAATGACAAAGTTTGTCGCTGCTTTATATAAAGCATATGTTGAAAGTGATTCTAGTATGTTCGAGATTAATCCTGTATTAAAAACTTCGGATGATAAAATTATGGCTGTAGATGCTAAAGTATCAATTGATGATAATGCATTATACCGAAGAAAGCAATATGCAGAAATGCGCGATTTACGTGAAGAAAATCCAATTGAAGTGGAGGCTAGTGCCCTAGGTTTAAATTATGTTGATTTAGACGGTAACGTTGGTTGTATGGTGAATGGAGCTGGTCTTGCAATGGCTACAATGGATTTAATAAAGATGGCTGGTGGAGAACCTGCTAATTTCTTAGATGTGGGTGGTACTGCCGATGCCAAAAGGGTTGAAGAGGCTTTTCGCATCATTTTAAAAGATCCGGGGGTAAAGGCTATTTTGGTCAATATTTTTGGTGGCATAGTACGTTGTGATAGAGTTGCAAACGGTATTGTAGAGGCGTATAAAAATATGGGAGATGCTATGAATGTTCCAATCATTGTTCGTTTACAAGGTACTAATGCAGAAATCGCTAAGGAGATTATTGATAATTCAGGTCTTGCGGTACATTCTGCCGTACAGTTTCAGGAAGCCGCAGACAAGGTAAAGGAAGTTTTAGCCTAGTTGTAAGTTTTTAATGTATATAAAAAAGGGTAGCGTTTTAAAACGCTACCCTTTTTTTATTAGGTCAGATAGTTGGTAGCATTCTTATTTTCACCTGCTTTAATCCAAAACTATTTTCTAGGCTGTCTTCTTTTGAGTTTAGATCGATTGGGATGTCTTGTTATTTTATTTTAAAGAAATGGATAAATTTAAAATGTAGCGCTACATAGTACTTGCGCTTTGTTTGCATGAGCTTAGAAGGTCTCTTTTTGATTAAAAATATGTTAAAATTTAATGTCATTGTAACACTTTCCATTTTGTAACGTCTTTTAAGTAATTCATCATTAATCAATTATTAATCAAGTTCCGGTTAAACTCGACAATCATCGAACGGAGCTAAAAACAAACAAGTCATGAGAAAATTAAGTTATCTTATCGTAGCTGCAATGCTATTGTCTGCAGGTTCTATTTTAGCAAATACTACAGATTTACCTGAACCTATTGAAGGAATTTCGGAACAGATCACCAAAATGTTATCGGAAAATTCTTTTTCGGAAGGGGAATGTAATTCAACCGCTCAAGTACGATTTACATTTAATGAGGAGGGAGAAATTGTAGTCCTTTCCGTTGAAACGGAATCCAAGAATTTAGAGCGTTTTGTTAAAAGCAGATTGAACTATAAAAAAATTAAAATTTCTAATGTTGAGGAGGGAGAACTATTCACCATACCAGTGAGGATAGTTTCTTAATTATATTTGAATTAGCTGGAAAATCCTAAGATGCTAATCTTAGGATTTTTTTTTGTTTTTGTATTTTACATTGGGTACTGCCCGATCTACCTTTTTTAACTGCCTTGCCTTAAAGCTTCTATCGGTATCTGGGCTTTTATCTACTTTTACTTGACCCAAAAGCACTTGTCCCGGGTTTTTTGGATTATCCCGGGTTCCTCTAAGGTGAATGACCAAACCGTTTAGGAAATTCCGTAATACTTGGTCGCCGCACTCCATATAATTTGGATGGTTGTCCTTTCTAAAGAATGCGCTGAGCTCGGCTTTGGATATTTTAAAATCAACAAGTGTAAGTATGTCAATGATATCATCATCCCTTAATTTTAATGCGACCCGTAGCTTTTTAAAAACGTCGTTGTTTGTCATTACTCTTTAATTTTCTGCAAGGTATTATAAATTACACAAAGGAGAACACCCGACTCAATAAATGGGCTTTTGGTATACGATATTCGCTTTTTGAGAGTTATCTAAATAGCTGTAGAATAAGTATATATCAAAAAATGCATACCGAAAAAGAAAAGCTCAGTATACTATCGGAAATGATTTCCTTTGCACGCCTGGGGGATACCTTGAAGCAAGTAGAGTATGATTTTCTGTTCAATGTCTCCCAAAAGTTGGGGGTTCGCAAAGTTGTATTCGACAACCTCTTTAAGACGGAAGTAGAGTATGTGATACCTAAGTCACAGGCGGAACGTTTGGTCCAGTTTAATCGGCTTATTTTACTTATGAACGTAGATAATACTCAAGAACTTAATGAAATAAGACGTTTGCACGATATAGGTCTTGCGATGGGGTTGCCGCCCTCTGCTATTGAGCAGGTATTATCCATTATGCATAACTATCCGAATAAGGTTGTACCGCCAGAGATTATAATTTCTATTTTTAATGCGCATTACAACTAAGTTCACTAAGCACTGCAATACCAACTTTTTTATTGAGTCTCTAATACTGGTTTCTAAACCTTTATCCTGCATTTTTTAATAGACGTCCAGTTTGTTTGGCAACGAGCTAGGATACGTGGTTTCAATACAGGCCCATAGAGTGTGGACACCCTTTAATGGCTGCTTCAAATTTATAATGCCCTATGCTGCTATTGTCTTTTAAATAGTTACTAGTAGAGTGGTTTCTTCAAAACTCAACTTTAGATTTATTGCTATACATCAGACATCTTTCCTTATCGTAAAAATAATAGATGTAGAAAGCTATTAATCGGTATAGTATCGTTTCCCACAATACTTCTCTATAACTACGCCAATACACTATCGTAAAATGGCATATCAAAAATAAAATAAGACATAATGTCATAATTTAAAGATTTAAAATAGACATAGTGACATGTTTTTTGTTATGGTATAAGATTTGAAATATCACAAGCGTAACAAATGTTTAACCTTATTAAAATTTATGATTATGAGTTTAGTTAAAAGAAACGATATGGTATTTCCTTCTCTTATGAACGAAATTTTCAAGCCAGATTGGTTTGGTGGAATGGATAACGCTAAGTTTTCACTTCCGGCGGTAAATATAATTGAGCATGATAAAGGTTTTGAACTGGAGCTTTCTGTTCCAGGAAGGTCTAAAGAAGACTTCAATATCGAAATAGATGATAATGTGCTTACCGTTTCATCTGAAATAGAAAACGAAGAGAAAATGGAGGATGTAAAATATACCCGACGGGAGTTTTCTTTTAGGTCTTTTAAAAGAGCCTTTACGCTACCGGAATCAGTTAATGTTGATGCTATAAAAGCGGACTATACAAACGGCGTTTTAAAGTTTGCTCTACCTAAAAAAGAAGAAGCTTTGCCAAAGCCAAAACGTATGATTGAATTGGCCTAAGTATTTTGAAAAAATAAATATAAGTAGTGGCGAATTACACTTTTTATATTTTAGTTTGGTTGGTTAGTTGAGAAAAGTGTCTTGAGAAATCAAGGCACTTTTTTGTGTTCAGTTGAGTTTAAATTAAAACCTTGACATGTCCAAAATCTAAAAGATACCCAGTTTAAGTACGTTGTTGTTTTTAAGTTGGTTTTGATTAAAACATTAAAACATATTACTTTATTTAACCCGATTACATGAATGGAAAGCGTGGGGCAATGTTGTTTTGTAGTTAAAGTCATAACGCAATGGAGTTCTCAAACCTGTTAGTCGTCATGTGCTTATTTATGTCTAAATTACAGGCTATGTTTACGTCGGAAAATTGTTGTAAATTGCCTATAATTCAAGTCGTATGTGCACTACTTGTCGTGCCGTTTTTATCTTAACCGGGACTCTTCTTGTTGCAGTCAACATACCGAATTTCAATACTATTTTCTTCCATTTTTGAATAAAAAATCAATAAATTTAATGTTTAGACGAGTCTAAAAATTTTAGTATCTATTTGATATTCAATTTTATATATTTGTTTATTTTAATAAACCAATCAATTTATGATAAAATTGGTTTTTTGTGTAATTTTATTATGCTTCTTGTTCTTGAAGTACCTTGATTTCATCCCGTAGTTTAGCAGCTTGCATAAAATCCAATTCTTTTGCAGCCTTTTCCATAGCCTTTCTTTTTTCGCGTATCATCTTCTCTATTTGATCTTTTGTCAGGTACTCTAAATCGGGTTCGGCAGCTCTTAATTCTTCTTTTTCAAAGTGGTATGTGGAAACGGAATTTTTGGATAATACGCTATCTAAACTTTTGTTTAGTGCGGTCGGTGTTATATTGTTTTCAACATTGTAGGCAATCTGTTTTTCCCTTCGGTAATTTGTTTGGTCTATAGTCGTTTGCATACTGGCAGTAATTTTATCCGCATACATAATTGCCTTTCCGTTTAGGTTTCTTGCTGCACGTCCAACCGTTTGGGTAAGTGATCTATTACTACGAAGAAAACCTTCTTTATCTGCATCCAGAATAGCCACCAAAGATACCTCTGGCAAATCCAAACCTTCGCGCAAAAGGTTAACCCCAATGAGTACATCAAAAATACCTTTTCTTAAATCTTGCATAATTTCTACACGTTCCAAAGTATCTACATCACTATGGATATATCTACAACGAATACTGATACGATCTAGATATTTAGCAAGTTCTTCTGCCATGCGTTTGGTCAGCGTTGTTACTAACGTGCGTTCATCTTTTTCTACTCGTTGTTGTATTTCCTCAACCAAATCATCTATTTGATTTAGGGAAGGTCTTACCTCGATAATTGGGTCCAACAGTCCAGTAGGTCTAATTACTTGTTCTACAAACACACCTTGGCTAAGTTGCATTTCATAATCTGCAGGTGTAGCACTTACATATAGTACTTGATTTTGAAGGGCTTCAAATTCTTCAAATTTTAAAGGTCTGTTGTCCATAGCAGCCGGTAATCGGAAACCGTAATCAACTAGATTCACCTTTCTAGAACGGTCTCCGCCGTACATGGCATGAACTTGGGGAATCGTAACATGACTTTCATCTATTACCATTAAGTAGTCATCTGGGAAATAGTCTAAGAGACAAAAGGGTCTTGTTCCAGGTTCTCTACCGTCCAAATATCTAGAATAGTTCTCAATCCCGGAGCAGTATCCGAGTTCCCGTATCATTTCCAAATCAAAATTGGTACGCTCTTCCAAACGTTTCGCTTCAAGAGGCTTGCCAATTTCTTTAAAATACTCAATTTGTTTGACAAGGTCATCTTGAATATTATGAATAGCACCTTGAAGGATATCCGGGGAAGTAACAAACATGTTCGCGGGGTAAATATTCAGCGTTTGATAGACCTCAATGACATTGTTGTTGAAGGGGTCAAAAGCTTCTATTTCTTCTATTTCATCCCCAAAAAAATGAATACGAAACGCATGGTCCGCGTAGCTAGGAAAAACGTCTACTACATCACCTTTTACTCTAAAATTTCCATTTCGGAAGTCGGCAGTCGTCCTAGAATATAAACTTTGTGCCAGCTGATGTAAAAATTTGGTACGTGCGATAACCTGATCTTTTTCAATGGTAATTACATTTTTCTGAAATTCTACCGGGTTTCCAATACCATATAGACAGGATACGGATGCCACAACCAATACATCTCGTCTGCCTGAGAGTAATGAGGATGTGGTACTTAATCTTAGTTTTTCTATATCCTCGTTAATGGATAAATCTTTTTCTATATAAACGCCACTGGTGGGAATGAATGCTTCCGGTTGATAGTAATCATAATAGGATACAAAATACTCAATAGCGTTATCCGGAAAAAACTGTTTGAATTCTGAGTAGAGCTGCGCTGCCAAGGTTTTATTGTGAGCGAGTACCAATGTGGGTTTTTGTACTTGTTCGATCACATTGGCGACCGTAAAGGTCTTTCCCGATCCGGTTACCCCAAGTAGCGTTTGATATTTTTCGCCTTGGTCCAGACCTTGGGTAAGCTCGTTAATCGCATTGGGCTGATCGCCCGTAGGTTTAAATTCCGACTCTAGCTTAAATTTCATGTTGCAAAAATACAAAATGACCTTTCAATAAAAGACGGCATAATACGTATTTCTATTCATGGTTATACCGCCCTAGCGCTGACTTAAGGTTTACTACTTATCGTTTTAAACTAAAATGACCTTTGAACTCCCTGCCATCTTCCAAGTTGACTTTAAACCAGTAGTCGTCTTCCGTTAAAACACCTGAGTTCCAAATGCCGTTCCACTTTGGATTCGCTTGGTTTAAATTGGTAATAAGTTTGCCGTACCTATCAAAAATAGAAACAAATATATTCGCTCCATATTTTTCATCCAATCCTATAAGTTGCCAGTAATCGTTGATGCCATCCCCATTAGGTGTAAAAAACTTTGGATAGCCTATCACCGATGTTTTTTGCACAGTAGTACCGCACCCATTTTTATCACGTACTGTAATTTCGTAAATGCCAGGGGAAATGTCTTCAAACAAATTATCGCTTTGAAAGCTTGAGCCGTCAATAGCATACTCATAATCGCCATCCCCTTCCGCGAATACTTGTAAGGAGTTATTGTCAACCAAGTCGACTACTTTTATTTGAGTGATCGTTGCTGGGTTGGAAGGAGAAATAGTAAAAGCAAAGCTATGCTCGCAGACTTGAAATGTACCCTGTTCAGGATAGCTAAAACCTACAGTTAGGGCGTAAGTACCTATTTCAGTAGCGGTAAACGTAGCCGTTGTACTTATGACTTCTTCCGAGTTACCCACGAGCTTTGTCCATTTGTAAAGGTCAAATCCTAACGGTGCTTCAATTATCAATTGGGGGTCGTTGGTGCAAAGCAGATATTCATCTTGTAGCATAATCGTCGGTGTTGGATTTACGACAAGATTGATGTTTATCACATTTTCGCAATCATTGTTATTTTCTAATCTGGCGTAAATCTTTGAATTGGAGGATTCAAGGATTTCGCCCAAAGGGTTTTCTTCTAAGGAAGCATCCTCTGCGTTATTATAAAAAGAGACTTCGAAATCTTCAAATTGATTCAATGCCAAATTAGTTAGGTCAAATATGGCCGAAAGTTCCCCATCCTTAGGGTCAAAATCGCATTCATAAATTGTTATTTCAGTATCCTCCGCGAACGGTATTGGTATTATTTCTAATGCTACCATACCCGAGTTTATGCATCCCACTTCATTAATAATCCGATAGTACAAAGTTTGGTTAAAGGGCTGGGTATTGGTAAAGTTTTGAATATTTGTTATTTCAAGATTATTTTCGAGATTTTCTAAAGATTGGTAAAAGGTATAGGTCTCGTTGGTGCTAAGGCTTAGTTGATTTAAGTTTATCGTAGTAAAACCATCAGAACTATTGGCATCTACATCGCACTGCTTAAGGTTTAGCAGACCCCCTTCTGGTCGTGGTTGTAATTTGATCAATGCTTCTCCAAGTATGGGGCATTCCTGAGGGTTGGAAAAAATAATTTCTAACTGGTACCTGCCGCCATCTATCAATTCGGAACTATTGACTTCCAGTCTATTGCCATCAGGGTTGTCGAAGGGTATGCCATCTTTTGACCAGTTATAGCTTTCTCCTATAATCAGTTCTGTTTGTAGGGTAAAAGAATCTCCTTCACATAGTTCTAGATTGTTGGTAACGTTCCCATTTTCGTCTACAATTAAATCTGTCTTATCAAAAAATGACTGTATAAAGGGAGGTAGTCCTTGTGTTCCAATTTGTCCCTCCAAAGAAACTGCGCTGTGTTCATAATTGGCGCCCATACCTTTTATGTCGGGTGTATTTATGACACTTAAAAATGGTGTTCCGTTAAAATAATCGTCTGCTAATGTTCTATATATTTTTCCGTTACTCCCTATTTGTAGGGCACCTCTAAAAATGGGTCTTCGGTCTAGTACTACTTGTGAATTGGAAATATCTTGCGCTAAGACATCGAATTGTGAAAGTAGGGATAAGTAGGTTTGATTTTCTAAATATAAGGTAGAATGAGTGTATAAATATTGTCCTTTTGATGAGAATTCTACTCCATAAGGCCGCTGACCAGGCTCGTTCATCAAAATTTGTCTATGGTTGGAAAATAAACCGGTATCTGAATCAAAATCATATAATTGAAGACCATAGATCATATTTGCACTGGCCATCATTGCACCGTTTGGAGCGAATTTTAAAGCTCCCCTAGGATCATCTATCTGTGCATCCGGAAATGTGGTTTTAACTGAAGTTTCTACAACGCCTAATACATTCACTTCAAATGCATGGTAGGTGTTGAACAGGGGAGAAGTTCCATTTTCCGAAGCTAGGGTAACCACCCATATGGATTTATCAAAGCAGTTTTTACGAACTGCAGCTATTTTTTCTGAGCAATCCTGTAAAAGATTAACGTTCTTTTCAATTACTGCACCATTACCTTGGTTTCTGGAGATATCTACGGTAGAATAATTAAGACCTCTGTCCGGATCGTTTTCTTCAATGGAGGTGTCCACCGTAAATATAAAATAGATGTCCGGATCTTCTGGTTTTGGTACAATGATGGCAGATTGCGTACTAGAGGGGTCACCAAAAAGTCCAGACCCATTCTCCATAATGTTATGATTGCGGTTATAAACCAATATACCATCGGTATAGAAGAGTAAATCACCAAAAGCGTTTGAAATCGTGGCACAACCTTCAAACGTATTCAACCGTCCGTCTATAAGTGCATTTACGCTGCCGTCGTTATTAAATTGGAGACCAGCTTGTTCTCCAAAATACCAGTTTGCAGTCTCCCCTTGACCCATTAAGAGTATCGGTACTAACAAACTAAATAGAATAACTAAGGACCCTGTTTTTTTCATAGCATATTCCAAAGTCCTACAATATAATTAAAATAGGTCTTTAGATACTATTGCGAATTGTTAAATGGATAAAACGTAATGAACGTACCTGATCCTCTAAAGCGATGTAATAAGCCTTATAAATCGCGTTTTTTTAATAATGCGTAAGACAAGTAAATAAAGATTGCAGACCAGCCCAATACAATTAAAATTTCGTACCAATGGACATGATAATTTAAATTGATGGTTTCGCCTACTTGGTCAGCCACCGTTTGTACTGCTTCCAATCTTGTAAACGGCTCCTTTATGAGATTGAACATAGATTGCAGCGGAAAGAAGCCCATAATAGCATCTGTGGTATTCCCGTCAAATAATTTCCATCGCATGAGACCTCTTGCGATTCCCTCAAAAATTTGCCACATAATTAAGAACCCAAGTGCGAACGCAGAACGTTTTACAAGTATTCCAAGAAATAAACAGAAGGAAAAGAAACCTAATAATTTTACAAAAAATGCAAGGATAAACTCCAAATCGGAAAATATGATAGAAACCTCATTAAAGTCGGAATAGAACAAACCAAGGATTAAGGAAACAATAAATACAAAAAGTGTTGATATCAATGAAAAAGTGACCACTGTTAAAAACTTAGAAAGAATAAACTCTTTTTTGGAAAGACCGTCTATTAGATTCTGCTTTATCGTCTTGTTGCTGTATTCGTTCGCCATCATAGAAACAATAACAATGGCAAGGAACAACTTAAAAAAGGCCGTTATGAACGTATTAAAGTGCCAGATGTAGGGAAAGTTGAATATACCTATTTCTGCTAAATGAAATTTTATAGGTCCTATATCAAATTTAATGGCAGCGACCAAAGCTATGGATGTTAGCAAAACAAAATAAGATATAATCAGGACCTTACTGGCCCTGTTGTTCCAAAGCTTTATAAATTCTATGTGTAGTAATCGTATCATGGTTTAGTTGGATTGATTTTTGGTGAGTTCCAAGAATTGTTCCTCTAAACTTTCTTTACGCTTTACCAAATGGGAGAGCACAATTCCTTTTTCAAATACCGATTTGTTAAAGTCCTCTGCACTAATGTCCTCCTTCAAAAAAGCAGTAATCAGTCCGTCTTCAACTTTGATTTCACCAAAACTAGGATTATCCTTTAAATGTGTGATCAGTGCATCTTTTTTGGTGGACTTTAGTTCAAAGAACCCATGGGTGGCCAACATATCCGAAACACGACCGGAATAGAGTTTTTCGCCTTTTCTAAGAATAACCACATGGGAGCATACTTTTTCAACTTCGTCCAATAAGTGTGAGGCCAAGAGTATAGTGGTGCCTTGTGAGGCAATTTTTTTTATGATTTCCCTAATTTGATGAATGCCTTGCGGATCCAAACCGTTTGTGGGTTCATCCAAAATTAGTATTTCGGGGTCATTGAGTAGGGCAGAGGCAATGGCCAGACGTTGCTTCATCCCTAGGGAGTAGGTTCTGAACTTACTGTCCTTTCTATCCAACAGGCCAACCAGTTCAAGTTTTTCCTCAATCTTATCGCTGGGTACTTCCTTTATCTTACAAACCAGTTTCAAGTTTTGAACAGCGGTCATGTACGGGTAGAAATTGGGCCGTTCTATAATTGCTCCCACTTTTTTCAGTGCTTGGTGCGTAGAAACGTCTCCATTAAACCACGAAAATTCACCTTGGGTTTTGTTAACCACGTTTAGGACAATACCCAACGTGGTCGATTTTCCACTACCGTTAGGTCCTAAAATACCATAAACATTTCCTTTTTCTATCGTAAAAGAAAGGTCTTTTACAGCTGTTAAGTAGCCGAATTTTTTGGTCAGGTTTTTGACCGTTAGTATATGCTCCAAAGTGTGATTGGTTTTGATTGATATACTAACAGGACGAAATACCCGGCAATTTGTTACAAATTTCTCGTTAAAAGAATATGGAAAAGTAACTTTCCTAATTTTTATTTACTCGAATGGTAATGCGTCTGTTTGTAATAATAGTGCGTGGTCCAACTGTAAGTACAACGGCATTTGTAAGGGTCTGTCCGCAGACAAATGTGTCACTTGTAAGTACGGCTCTGTATATATACCCGTTCTTCTCCAGATTGGGTAAAAGTATGGATAATTCATCGCTTTGTGTTCCGCTGTATTCAACTCCGTCATTTATGGTGTTAAACGTGGTTCCTCCGTCCGTACTTACTTCCCATTGGTAGGCGTCTGCATCTGACGCGGTTGGTCCAA
>CAYGUY010000008.1:52248-73885 GCA_964353165.1 uncultured Maribacter sp. | reverse complement strand
AAGAAATCCAATGAAGTAATTTAGTTATGGCTTACGTTGCAAGATTAAAGAAAGAATATAAGGAGCGCATAGTGTCTGCTCTTACAGAAGAATTTGGTTACAAAAATGTAATGCAGGTTCCTAAGTTGCAGAAGATAGTTGTCAGCAGGGGTGTTGGCGCTGCAGTCGCCGATAAAAAACTTATTGACCATGCTGTTGATGAAATGACTATGATCACTGGTCAAAAGGCTATTGCTACAATGTCTAAAAAGGATGTTGCTGCGTTCAAGTTAAGAAAAGGTATGCCTATTGGAGCTAAAGTTACTTTACGTGGAGAGCGTATGTACGAGTTTTTAGATAGACTAGTAACCTCCGCATTACCAAGGGTTCGTGATTTTCAAGGCATTAGAGCTACAGGTTTTGATGGACGTGGAAACTATAACCTTGGGATAACCGAGCAAATCATATTCCCAGAGATTAATATTGATAAGATTAATCGTATCAACGGAATGGATATAACATTCGTGACTTCTGCCGATACGGATAAGGAAGCAAAATCATTATTAACAGAAATGGGATTACCTTTTAAAAAGAATTAGTATGGCTAAAGAATCAATGAAGGCCCGTGAAAGAAAGAGGGCGGCAACGGTAGCTAAGTATGCTGAAAAACGTAAAGCTTTGAAAGAAGCAGGAGACTATGAAGGCTTACAGAAATTACCAAAAAACGCTTCTCCTGTTCGTATGCACAACAGATGTAAAATCACCGGAAGGCCAAAGGGATATATGAGAACATTTGGTATCTCTAGGGTTACATTTAGGGAAATGGCCAACCAAGGTTTAATACCTGGTGTTAGAAAGGCTAGCTGGTAAAAATAGAATTTTAACTGGTTTCAGGTTTAACTATTAGGTTAAAAACCGTCACCGAATTATATATAAATGGTAACAGATACTATAGCAGATTATCTTACAAGAGTTAGAAACGCAAGTAGAGCGGGTCATAGGGTTGTTGAAATTCCTGCATCCAATCTTAAAAAGGAAATTACTAAGATTTTATTCGATCAGGGTTATATTCTGAGTTATAAGTTTGAGGAAGATAAGGTTCAAGGAAGCATTAAAATTGCTTTAAAATATGACAAGATTACAAAAGAACCGGTAATCCGTAAGATTCAGCGTATTAGTAAGCCTGGACTTAGAAAGTATGCGGCGAGCGAAGAATTGCCTAGGGTGCTTAATGGGTTGGGTATTGCGATTGTATCAACTTCTCATGGTGTAATGACAAGTAAGCAGGCAAAAGCTGAAAACGTCGGTGGTGAGGTCATATGCTACGTTTATTAATCGATTAAAGAGATAGAAGATGTCTAGAATAGGAAATAATCCGATAGCAATTCCTGAGGGGGTTACAATAGAAATAAATGATAATTTAGTTGCCGTTAAAGGTAAATTAGGTGAGTTAACTCAGGAATTTTCAGGGGTCGCCATCAAGGTTGAAGACGGACAGGCTTGGGTTACCAGACCGTCCGATTCTAAGGAGCACAAGGCCAAGCATGGTCTTTACCGTTCTTTAGTGCTTAATATGGTTGAGGGAGTATCCAAAGGATGGACTAAGGAATTAGAGTTCGTAGGTGTTGGTTACCGTGCGAGCAATCAGGGGCAAAAATTGGATTTGGCCGTTGGTTTTTCACACAACATTATTTTTGATGTTGCTCCAGAAGTAAAGGTGGAAACTATATCGGAAAAGGGTAAAAACCCGATTGTAAAATTAACTTCGCATGACAAGCAATTGGTAGGTCATGTTGCGGCTAAAATACGATCGTTCCGTAGACCTGAGCCTTACAAAGGAAAAGGAATAAAGTTTGTTGGTGAAATATTAAGAAGAAAAGCTGGTAAGTCAGCTTAATAAGAATATTATGGGATTATCAAAAACACAAAGAAAGTATAGAATCCGTAGAAGAATCCGTAAGGTGTCTTCGGGGACTTCGCTTAGACCAAGACTATCTGTATTCCGAAGTAACAACGAAATATATGCACAGCTTATAGACGATGTAAAGGGAATTACTTTAGCCGCTGCATCTTCAAGGGATAAGGATATTGCTTCTGCCAAGGGTAACAAAAGCGAAATGGCGGCCATTGTTGGAAAAGCGATTGCTGAGAAGGCTTTAAAAGCTGGCTTGGATAAAGTAGCCTTTGATAGAGGTGGAAATTTGTATCACGGAAGAGTTAAATCTTTGGCTGAAGGGGCAAGGGAAGCTGGACTTAAATTTTAATATAACAGTATGTTTCAAAAATACAAAAACGTAGAAACCGTTAAGCCAGGTGGTTTAGATCTCAAAGATAGGTTGGTTGGAATACAGCGTGTAACTAAAGTTACCAAGGGTGGTAGAGCTTTTGGCTTTTCAGCTATTGTTGTAGTAGGTGATGAGAATGGTGTTGTAGGTCACGGTTTAGGAAAATCGAAGGAAGTTGCAACAGCAATTGCAAAGGCAATTGAGGATGGAAAGAAAAACTTGATTCGTATTCCGCTTAATAAAGGAACGTTGCCTCATGAGCAAAAAGGTAAATTTGGTGGAGCACGTGTTTATATTCAACCTGCTTCTCAAGGTACAGGTGTAATTGCCGGTGGGGCAGTGAGAGCTGTATTGGAAGCCGTTGGTGTGCATGATGTTTTATCTAAATCACAAGGTTCATCAAATCCACATAACGTAGTTAAGGCAACTTTTGACGCCCTATTGCAATTAAGGGATGCAGGTACAATAGCAAAACAAAGAGGTGTTTCTTTGGAAAAAGTTTTTAAAGGCTAACAAGGCAATTATGGCAAAGATTAAAATAAAGCAGGTTAAGAGTAGCATTAAAAAGCCCCAGAATCAAAAAAGGACTTTGGCTGCACTTGGATTGAGGAGAATCGGACAGGTTGTGGAACATGACAATACTCCGAACATCCTCGGTATGATAAATAAAGTTGAACATTTAGTTTCTACAGAAGAAGCTTAAATATAAGATCTAATGAATTTAAGTAATCTACAACCTGCAGAGGGTTCAGTAAATAGAGACGGTAAACGTTTAGGAAGAGGTCAGGGCTCTGGAAAAGGTGGTACTGCTGCCCGGGGTCATAAAGGAGCTAAATCTAGATCTGGGTATTCTAAGAAAATAGGTTTTGAAGGTGGTCAGATGCCATTACAACGTCGTGTACCTAAGTTTGGTTTTACCAATATTAACAGAAAAGAATATCAAGGAATCAATCTTGACGTGTTACAAAGCTTGGTTGATGATAAGGGCGTTAAGGATGTTGTTACCATGGAAACCTTGGTTGAGAATAGACTTGCACGTAAGAACGAGTTGGTTAAAATTTTAGGTGGAGGTGAATTAAAGGTCGCCCTTAAAGTTTCAGCACATAAATTTAGTGCCACGGCAAAAGCTGCAATTGAGGCTGCTGGTGGTGAGGCAATAAGTTTGTAAGTATAAAAGAGAACATGAAGAATTTTATTGATACAATAGCCAATATTTGGAAGATAGAAGAGCTAAGAAATAGGATCCTTATTACTTTAGGTCTTCTGTTGGTATATAGATTTGGTTGCCAAATTGTGCTTCCGGGTATAGATACGACTCAATTAGGCGGATTGGCGGATAGCACTGATCAGGGGATTTTTGGTTTATTGAATGCTTTTACCGGTGGAGCTTTTGCTAATGCATCGATTTTTGCGTTAGGTATTATGCCCTATATATCTGCCTCTATTGTAGTTCAGTTAATGGGTATTGCGATTCCTTACCTTCAGAAACTACAGAAGGAAGGGGAAAGTGGTCGTAAGACTATCAATCAGATTACAAGATGGCTGACAATTGCCATCTGTATAGTACAAGCACCGGCCTATTTATATGGTTTGGAGGCCTTTGGTGTTAGAGATACAGCGTTTCTATTAGGTAAAGGACTTGATTTTATGGTTCCGGCTGTAATCATTTTGGTGACCGGTTGTGTTTTTGCAATGTGGTTAGGAGAAAAGATTACGGATAAGGGTATTGGTAATGGAATATCGTTATTAATTATGATTGGTATTATTGCCACGATGCCACAGTCGTTCGTTCAGGAATTTATCTCAAGAACAACGGAGAATAATGGAGGACTTATGTTTATACTTATCGAGGTGATACTATGGTTTTTGGTTATTCTAGCTTGTATTCTGCTGGTTATGGCAACACGACAGATACCGGTGCAGTATGCACGGCGAACCGCTTCCGGTGGTTACGAAAAAAACGTGATGGGCTCCAGGCAGTACATACCATTAAAATTAAACGCTTCTGGGGTAATGCCAATTATATTTGCGCAGGCGATCATGTTCGTACCTGGTTTGATTGGAAGTACATTTGATGATACGGCGTTTGGACAATGGATGCAAGTTGAATTTTCCAATATTTTTGGCTGGGCATATAATATTTTGTTTGCTGTACTGATTATAATTTTCACCTACTTCTATACGGCTATTACGGTTCCAACTAATAAGATGGCGGATGACTTAAAACGTAGTGGCGGTTTTATTCCTGGGATTAGGCCTGGAAAGGAAACAGGTGATTTTTTAGATAAGATTATGTCATTGATTACATTACCTGGCTCAATATTTTTAGCTTTATTAGCGGTTCTACCTGCGGTGGTTGTATCTTTGCTAAATGTTCAAGCGGGATGGGCGTTGTTCTACGGAGGTACTTCTTTGCTAATTATGGTAGGGGTAGCGATAGATACCGTTCAACAAGTGAATTCCTATTTATTAAACAGGCATTATGATGGTTTGATGAAAACAGGTAAAAACAGAAAAGTAGCATAATTTATGGCTAAACAAGCAGCAATAGAGCAAGATGGAGCTATTATAGAAGCGTTATCAAACGCAATGTTTCGTGTAGAGTTAGAGAATGGTCATGTGGTAACGGCACATATATCTGGTAAGATGCGTATGCATTACATTAAGTTGTTGCCAGGGGATAAGGTGAAGCTAGAGATGAGTCCTTATGACCTAACAAAAGCAAGAATTACTTATAGATATTAAGATACAAGATGAAAGTAAGAGCATCAGTTAAAAAGAGAAGTGCCGACTGTAAAATTGTTCGCAGAAAAGGCAGGTTGTACGTAATCAACAAAAAGAATCCTAGATTTAAACAAAGACAAGGGTAATTATGGCAAGAATCGCGGGTATAGATATACCAAAACAAAAAAGAGGTGTGATAGCCTTGACTTATATTTTTGGAATTGGAAGAAGTAGGTCTAAAGAGATTTTGGAGAAGGCTCAAGTAAGTGAAGATACTAAGGTTTCTGATTGGAACGACGATGAAATTGGGCGTATCAGGGAAGCTGTATCATCTTTTACTATTGAGGGAGAACTACGTTCTGAAACGCAATTGAATATCAAGCGTTTGATGGATATTGGGTGTTACCGTGGTATTCGTCATAGATCAGGATTGCCTTTAAGAGGTCAGCGTACAAAGAATAATTCTAGGACTAGAAAAGGAAAGCGTAAAACAGTTGCCAACAAGAAGAAGGCTACTAAATAATAGATAGGTATGGCAAAGGCAAATACTAAAGTTACCAAAAAACGTAAAGTTATAGTTGATTCTGTTGGGGAAGCGCATATCAGTGCTTCGTTTAACAATATCATTATCTCTTTAACGAATAAAAAAGGAGATGTTATTTCTTGGTCTTCAGCTGGTAAACTTGGATTTAGAGGTTCTAAGAAAAACACTCCCTACGCGGCTCAGGTTGCGGCGGAAGATTGTTCTAAAGTAGCACATGAGGCAGGACTTAGAAAAGTTAAGGTATACGTTAAGGGTCCTGGAAATGGCAGAGAGTCTGCGATCCGTTCTTTACACAATGCTGGAATTGAGGTAACTGAGATTATCGATGTTACTCCAATGCCACATAACGGTTGTAGGCCTCCAAAAAGAAGAAGAGTTTAAGTTTAATATATTTCACAGAAGGTGTAGTTACGATTATCGAAGGATAAGCCTTAATTCATAATCTCACTTTCAAATAATTAGAAAATGGCAAGATATACAGGACCAAAATCAAAAATCGCCCGAAAATTCGGAGAAGCGATATTCGGAGATGACAAGTCTTTCGAAAAAAAGAATTACCCACCAGGACAACACGGTAATCAAAGAAGAAGAGGTAAAAAGTCTGAGTACTCAGTACAGTTGATGGAGAAGCAAAAAGCAAAATACACTTATGGTATTTTGGAAAAGCAATTTAGAAACCTATTCGCTAAGGCGAACAGAAGTAAAGGCGTTACCGGTGAAGTATTGCTTCAGTTATGCGAATCACGTTTAGACAATGTCGTATACCGAATGGGTGTTTCTCCAACCAGAAGTGGGGCAAGACAACTTGTTTCCCATAGGCATATAACCGTTAACGGCGAGTTGGTTAATATACCTTCTTACACTTTAAAAGCTGGAGACGTTGTTGGTGTTCGTGAGAAATCAAAGTCTTTACAAAGTATTCAGGATTCTTTAGCTGCTAATAGTGCAGTTTATGAATGGATGACTTGGAATACGGATACTAAGCAAGGTACGTTTGTTGCGGTTCCGGAAAGACTCCAGATTCCTGAAAATATCAAAGAACAATTAATAGTCGAGTTATACTCTAAATAAACAACACTGATCCAATTATGGCATTATTTAATTTTCAGAAGCCCGATAAAGTAATAATGATCGATTCCTCAGATTTCGAAGGGAAGTTTGAATTTCGTCCTTTGGAACCTGGTTATGGATTAACTGTTGGGAATGCATTAAGAAGAGTATTGCTTTCTTCCTTGGAAGGGCATGCTATTACGTCCGTAAGGATCGATAAGGTTGAACATGAATTCTCGGTGATTCCAGGAGTTGTAGAAGATGTAACCGAAATAATTTTAAATTTGAAGCAAGTACGCTTCAAAAAGCAGATTGAAGATTCTGAAGCAGAAGTGGTTTCGATATCAGTTAGTGGAAAGGACCAGCTAACGGCTGGTGATTTTCAAAAATTTATCTCCGGTTATCAAGTACTGAACTCTGATTTGGTTATCTGTAATATGGATTCCAAAGTCAACATCAATATGGAAATTACCATAGAGAAGGGTAGAGGATATGTGCCAGCTGAGGAAAACAAAAAGTCTGGGACCCCGATAGGTACGATTGCTATCGATTCTATTTTTACACCTATTAAAAATGTAAAATATAGTATAGAAAACTTTCGTGTAGAACAAAAAACAGATTACGAAAAGCTTGTTTTTGAAATCGTTTCAGATGGTTCTATTCATCCTAAAGATGCGCTAACCGAAGCCGCAAAGGTGTTAATACATCACTTTATGTTGTTCTCCGATGAACGTATAACTTTAGAGGCTGACGAGATAGCTCAAACAGAGACATACGACGAGGAATCATTGCACATGAGACAGTTGTTAAAAACTAAGCTTGTGGATATGGATTTGTCAGTTCGTGCGCTAAACTGCTTAAAAGCAGCGGAAGTTGATACTTTAGGTGATTTGGTTTCCTTTAATAAGAATGACTTAATGAAGTTTAGAAACTTTGGTAAAAAGTCGTTAACGGAATTAGAAGAACTTGTTATTAACAAAGGATTGAGCTTTGGCATGGATTTATCAAAGTATAAATTAGATAAGGATTAAAATAATCATATTTTGCTCCTCGTTCTATCGAGTTTGGTAGCAAGATGATAAAATAAAAACATGAGACACGGTAAAAAAATAAACCATTTAGGTAGGAAGAAAGCACACAGAACTGCAATGTTAGCGAACATGGCTTGTTCGTTGATCGAGCATAAGAGAATTAATACTACTGTTGCGAAGGCTAAAGCTTTAAAACAGTTCGTGGAGCCGTTGATTACGAAAGCAAAGGCTGAAAATAACGTATCCGCGGAAAAGGGGACGCACAATAGACGTGTAGTTTTCAAAAACCTTAGAGATAAGTTTGCTGTAACTGAATTGTTTGGTGTAGTTTCTGAAAAAGTTGCTGATAGACCTGGTGGTTACACTAGAATTATTAAGCTAGGAACACGTTTAGGTGATAATGCTGATATGGCAATGATCGAGTTGGTTGATTTCAATGAAGTCTACAACGCAGGTAAGCCGGCTAAGAAATCAACAAGAAGAAGTAGAAGAGGTTCTGGCACAAAAACTGAGACTCCTCCGGTACCAGTTGAAGCAGCTCAAACCGAACCTGAAGTTAAAACTGACGATTCTGAAGAATAGAATGTCAATAAATAGTGATAATTTTAAAAGGATAAGCTTAACTGTTTGTCCTTTTTTTATGTTTTTTTGTTAAAATATTAATTTAGGAGCTAAAGTATGAAGTATCAATCTAGGAAGAAGGCAATAATCTTGTTGGCAGATGGAACTATTTTTCACGGTAAATCCGTTGGTGATAAAGACGGTACAGCCTTTGGTGAAGTTTGTTTTAATACGGGTATGACAGGATATCAAGAAATTTTCACCGATCCTTCTTACTTTGGTCAATTGATGGTTACTACTAATGCCCATATTGGAAATTATGGAACTAATGCTGATGAAATCGAATCAGAATCTGTGAAGATTGCCGGTCTTATATGTAAAAATTTTAGTTATAATTACTCACGACCTGCAGCCGACACCAGTTTAGAGGAGTTTTTAAATAACAATCAGTTGTTTGCGATATCTGATGTTGATACAAGAGCCTTGGTTAGTTATATTCGTGATAACGGTGCAATGAACGCCGTAATTTCAACTGATGTTGATCAGGTTGAGGAGCTTAAGGCTAAGCTAAAGCAGGTGCCCAGTATGGAAGGTTTGGAGCTTGCATCCAAGGTTTCTACTAAGGAGGTATATTTTTTTGGTGATGAAAATGCTAGTTTTAAGATAGCCGCATTGGATATAGGAATCAAAAAGAATATACTTAGAAATCTTGCAAAAAGAGACGCCTACATACAGGTGTTTCCATATAATGCCGATTTTAATGAGTTAGCTAGTTGGAATCCGGATGCTTACTTTATATCTAATGGCCCAGGTGATCCTCAACCTTTAATAGACGCTATTGCAACGGCTAGGCAGATGGTTGATTCGGGCAAACCCTTATTTGGCATATGCTTGGGTCACCAAGTGATTGCACTTGCCAATGGCGTATCTACATATAAAATGCACAATGGTCATAGAGGGATTAATCATCCTGTATTGAATACGGTAACGGGGAAAGGAGAAATTACTTCACAAAATCATGGATTCGCCATAAATAGAGAGGAAACAGAGGCCAATGAGTTCTTGGAAATTACCCATTTACATTTGAACGATCATACCGTTGCCGGTATAAAAATGAAGGATAAGGATGTATTCTCTGTACAATATCACCCTGAGGCCAGTCCCGGCCCACATGATGCGGATTATCTTTTTGATGATTTTTTTGAATTAATTCAGAAAAATACAAATAAGTCAATAGAAGTTTAAATAATCATTATTTTATTAGGATTAGCAAAGGTATTTCAATTTCTATAGACCAGTTGTTTTGTACCTTTATCCCCCAATTATAAATCAACGTTAATAAAGACATACAATGAGTATTATATTAAGTGTTCACGCAAGACAAATTTTAGATTCCAGAGGTAATCCTACTGTCGAGGTAGATGTTGTTACGGAAAATGGTGTAATGGGACGGGCGGCGGTTCCGTCGGGTGCTTCTACTGGAGAGCACGAAGCAGTAGAGCTTCGTGATGGAGGTAGTGCTTTTATGGGTAAGGGTGTTACCAAAGCAGTTTCTAACGTAAATACTATAATTGCCGAGGAAATTTTAGGAATGTCCGTTTTTGAGCAGAACCTTCTAGATCAAACTATGATTGATTTGGATGGTACGCCGAATAAATCAAAATTGGGAGCAAATGCTATTTTAGGTGTTTCACTAGCCGCTGCAAAAGCTGCTGCAAATGAATTGGGATTGTCATTGTTCAGATATGTGGGTGGTGTAAGTGCAAATACGCTGCCGGTTCCTATGATGAACATTATAAACGGAGGTTCGCATTCCGATGCGCCTATTGCCTTCCAAGAATTTATGGTAATGCCGGTAAAGGCCAAAAGTTTTTCCCATGCCATGCAAATGGGAACGGAGATATTTCATCATTTAAAAAAGGTATTGCACGATAGGGGATTAAGCACGGCAGTAGGAGATGAAGGTGGTTTTGCGCCTAATTTAGCGGGTGGTACCGAGGATGCTTTGGATACCATTGCGAAAGCAGTAGATAATGCAGGTTACAAATTAGGTGATGATGTAATGATTGCTTTGGATTGTGCCGCCGCAGAGTTCTTTGTTGATGGTAAATATGACTACACCAAATTTGAAGGTGCTAGCGGAGTTATTAGAACTTCGGAGGAGCAAGCTCAGTATTTGGCAGACCTTTCCGCTAAATACCCAATTATCTCTATTGAGGATGGTATGGATGAGAATGACTGGGACGGTTGGAAATCCTTGACTGATAAAATTGGTGACAAGGTACAATTAGTTGGAGATGACCTTTTTGTTACTAATGTAGAACGACTGTCTACAGGTATAGAAAAGGGTATTGCCAATTCTATCTTGATTAAAGTAAACCAAATAGGAACACTTACAGAAACAATTGCAGCCGTTAACATGGCAAAGAATGCTGGTTACACCTCCGTAATGTCGCATCGTTCTGGAGAGACGGAGGACAACACTATTGCTGATTTAGCAGTTGCATTGAATACGGGACAGATTAAAACAGGTTCGGCATCACGTTCCGACAGGATGGCAAAATACAATCAATTGCTTAGAATAGAAGAGGAATTGGGTAGTATGGCTTACTATCCACAAGAGAAGGCTTTTAAAATCAATTAATACTCTTATGTATATTTAAAGCCTTTCTTTATCGGAAAGGCTTTTTTTTGGCATAATCCAAAAAAGATACCTATCTTTTTCGCATATAATACTAACCACCTTATATCTCCCCTATATGAATAATTTTCTTTTTATTGCCGCTGAAAATGACGCTATACCAAATTGTAAGGCTGGTGGAATGGGGGACGTTGTGCGAGATGTTCCAAGAGAAATCGCAAAACGTGGGGATACGGTTCATGTGGTAGTTCCAGCCTATTCAAGGTTGCATAAAGAAGGGGTTTTTAAAACACAGCTGAATTTTGATCTTCGAGGCACCGCTTATAGAGCAGAACTATATGAAGTTAAACCAAAAAAGGAAATAACCAACATTGTGCATTATGTAATACATCATCCAGAAATAGAAGAAGGAGGTATTGCCCATATTTATCACGATGACCCCACAGAACCATTTTATAATGATTTTGTAAAGTTCATGATTTTTAACACTGCGGTTGCGCAAGCGATTAAAGTAGAAGCCTTTGGAAGGTTGGATATTGTTCATATGCATGATTGGCATTCTAGTGCCGTTTTATTTTTAAAGACCTACCATCCCAATTATAGGGCATTGAGGAAGATGCGTTATGTGTACAGTATTCACAATCTGGCCATTCAAGGTATTCGCCCCTTTTATAATAATTACGCATCCGTTAATAATTGGTTTCCAGAAATACAGTTGGATCATTCGGCACTTATGGATCCTCGTTACCAGGATTGTATTAATCTCATGGCTGTAGGAATACGTTTCGCAGATGCTGTGCATACGGTTTCGCCTTCTTACAAGGAAGACGTATTGTTACCTAGCAGAAAGCCGGAGTTTATTGGTGGAGAAAGTTTAGAGGCCGATTTGCAGAAAGCGGACAATGAAGGTAGACTTTTTGGCATATTAAATGCCTCTAATTATGGTAATATCCGTGAAGCGGAAAAAGGATTGTTATATCGAAATACCGTGAAGGCATTGTTTAGATGGTTACAGGACGAATCTAAAAAATATAAGGCAGATTTTTTGGCCCATACGGGTGAGAAAATAATGGAATATGTTGGAAATAGGCCAAAATTTATTGTATCCAGTGTTGCGAGATTAACAGAACAAAAGTTTTACTTCTTTAAGCGTTCTCCCGAAGCCCTGGAGCAAATGCTTAAACGGCTAGAATCCGTTGGAGGTATATTTATGTTGCTTGGTACGGGGGATCCGGATTATGAAGAACATTTTCGTGAGATGAGCTATAAACACAAAAATTTTATTTTTACTAATGGGCAATCAGAGGACTTGATCGATTCTATATATTTAGAAACGGATCTTTATTTTATGCCCAGTCTTTTTGAACCTTGCGGGATTAGTCAGATGTTGGCCATGCGAAATGGTAATCCATGTTTGGTTCATCATACAGGAGGTTTAAAGGATACCGTTACGCATATGAAAACAGGTTTTGCGTTCGATGGTCATACCTACGATGAAAAAATAGCCAATATGCTCATTCGGTTTGATGAAGCCCTTACCATTTGGGAGCACGATCAGTCCAAATGGAAAAGGATAAAAGCTAACGCCAAAAAAGCTAGATTTACCTGGGAAAAATCCTTGGATGAATATTATAAATCACTTTATTTATTGTAAGGTCTTGAGCTCGGTTTTTAAACAGTCGTTAACCGATGTTAATTATGATCTAAAGAGATTTACTTAATTGTTAAAATCAGCACTTTTATGTAAGTTTACTTCCGTTTTAAAAAAACCAACGAATGTCAGACAAAGCTACGTTAGAATATAATGGTAATAGGTATGAGTTTCCTGTAATTCAAGGCACGGAGGAAGAACTCGCCATAGATATCAAAGCATTGCGTTCTGCTACGAACGGAATCATCACAATTGATCCAGGTTATAAGAATACGGGTTCTTGTGAAAGTGCCATAACCTTTTTGGATGGTGAGAAAGGTATATTACGATATCGCGGCTACGCTATAGAGGAGCTTGCAGAGAAAGCAGGCTTTTTAGAAGTTGCCTATTTGCTCATTTTTGGAGAGTTACCAAATAAAGAACAATTAGAGGCTTTTCATGTTGATATTAAGAATGAATCCCATGTAGACGAGGAAATGAAGAAGATTTTGGATGCTTTTCCGAAATCAGCACATCCTATGGGAGTGTTATCTTCCTTAACCAGTGCACTTATCGCATTTAACCCGGTATCCGTAAACGTTACTTCCAAAGATGAGATGTATGGGGCTATCGTCCGTATTTTGGCCAAGTTTCCAGTTTTAGTTGCTTGGACCCTTAGAAAGAAAAAAGGCTTGCCTTTGGACTACGGAGATGATTCACTAGGTTATGTGGAGAACATCCATAAAATGATGTTCAAAAAACCATCCCAGGAATACAAAAGAAACAAGATTGTTATAGACGCTTTGGATAAGTTGTTGATTCTACATGCAGACCATGAGCAGAATTGTTCTACTTCTACTGTGCGTATCGTAGGATCTTCACATGCCGGCTTATTTGCATCTCTTTCGGCAGGAATTTCTGCGTTATGGGGGCCTTTGCACGGTGGTGCCAATCAAGCGGTATTAGAAATGCTGGAAGCCATACAGGCAGATGGCGGGGACACTAAAAAATACATGGCCAAAGCCAAGGATAAAAGTGATCCGTTTAGGTTAATGGGCTTTGGACATAGGGTCTACAAGAACTTTGATCCAAGGGCAAAGATTATAAAAGTGGCTGCCGAGGAAGTATTGGGAGACTTAGGTATAGAGGATCCTATTTTGGAAATTGCCAAAGGATTGGCCAAGGAGGCCTTGGAAGACCCATATTTCGTGAACCGGAAGTTATACCCCAATGTTGATTTTTATTCCGGTATTATTTATCGTGCTTTAGGTATTCCAACCGAGATGTTCACAGTAATGTTCGCTTTGGGTAGACTCCCTGGATGGATTGCCCAATGGAGAGAAATGCGTTTAAATAACGAACCAATTGGTAGACCAAGACAAATATATGTTGGGGAAACACATAGGTCTTTTATCGAACTCGATAACAGGTAGATTGCTACCTTTTAAAAAAACAAAAAAGCTCTTTTGATATCGAAAGGGTTTTTTTTTGGTTAAGACTCAAATTTAATTTTATAGAAAAGTTAGTATGCTTAAACTAAATATTAAAGACGAAATTGCACCATTAAAAGCGGTCGTCTTAGGTACGGCCAAAAGCTGCGGGCCAATTCCAGTGCCAGAGGACGCCTATGACCCTAAATCTCTGGAACATATTTTGGCCGGTACCTATCCCAAAGAGTCGGATATGATACAGGAAATGGAAGCTTTTGCCAAGGTTTTTCAAAAATATAATGTTACGGTTTTTAGGCCAGAGGTCTTGGAGGATTGTAATCAGATTTTTTCTAGGGACATCGCGTTTGTAATTGAAAACAAACTTGTTGTGGCCAATATCCTTCCTGATAGGGATCAAGAGGTCGATGCTATTTTGCATGTGCTGGATAAAATAGATGATGAGCACATTTTGCATCCACCAGAGAACGTTCACGTAGAAGGCGGGGATGTTATGCCCTGGAACGATTATATTTTTGTAGGAACATATTCAGCCGCGGATTATGCAAGTCATATAACGGCACGAACAAATAAGCATGCAGTAGCTTGGATACAGCAGCAGTTTCCGCATAAAAAGGTTAAATCGTTTGAGCTTAGAAAATCTACTAGCGCAAGGGAGAATGCCTTGCATTTGGACTGTTGTTTTCAACCTCTGGGCAAAGGGAAAGCTATTCTGCACAAAAACGGTTTTTTAGTAGAGGAAGAATATCAATGGCTTGTCAATTTTTTTGGTTCGGAGAACATTTTCACAATTACCGCGGATGAAATGTATAACATGTTCAGCAACGTGTTTTCTATTTCCCCTGAAGTTATCGTTTCAGAACGAAATTTTACCCGACTTAATAACTGGCTTAGGGCAAAAGGTTTTACCGTAGAGGAAATACCCTATGCAGAAATTTCAAAGCAAGAAGGACTTTTAAGATGTAGCACCCTTCCCTTAATCAGGGAATAATTTAATGTAAATATGCAGATAACCAACAATATACTGATGATACGCCCCGTAGCTTTTCGAATGAATGAGCAGACCGCGGTAAATAATTACTTTCAAGAAGATTTAAATGTTAAGAACCAAACGATCAATGAACGGGCGCAAAAGGAATTTGATGATTTTGTGTCTGCTTTAAGGGACAAGGGTGTTAACGTAATCGTGGTGGACGATATAAAGGGAAACGATACTCCGGATTCCATTTTCCCTAACAACTGGGTCTCTTTTCACAGTACGGGAACAGCAGTGGTGTATCCTATGTTTGCTGAAAATCGTCGCAAGGAACGAAGGGAAGATATTTTTGACATTTTGGAGGAAAAAGGATTTTATATAAGGGATATCGTAGATTATACTTCGGCCGAGGAAGAAGGTATTTTCTTGGAGGGTACCGGCAGTATCTTAAAGGATAGAGTAAATCAAAAAGCATATTGTGCACTTTCGGAACGGGCCGATGAGGAATTGTTCATAGAATATTGTGAGGATTTTGACTGCTTTCCTGTTATTTTCACTGCAAATCAATCTGTAAACGGGAAACGAATGCCTATCTATCATACCAACGTAATGATGGCTATGGCAGAGACTTTTGCCGTAATTTGTTTGGATACGATTGATGACAAGAAAGAACGCAAGCATGTGGTAGACCATCTAAAAAAGGACGGAAAGGAAATTATTACCATAACGGAACAACAGATGCATCATTTTGCAGGTAACATGTTGCAGGTTATTGGTGCGAATGACAAACGTTTTATGGTAATGAGTACAGCTGCCTATAATTCCTTAACTTCAGGTCAAACAAAGGCAATTGAAAAGCATTGTGCTATTATCCATAGTTCTTTGGAAACTATAGAGACCTGCGGTGGAGGTAGTGCTAGGTGCATGATGGCAGAGGTGTTTTTGCCGAGAGCATAGGGTGCTACCATCAGTCTAAATACGATATAAAGGAATGGATATTACATTTAAGATCAACGGAGCCTCACGAACGGCAGCCATTGAAGATAGGAACACACCTTTACTTTGGGTCGTTCGCGACATCTTAGATTTAAAAGGTACTAAGTTTGGTTGCGGAAAAGCGGCCTGTGGTGCCTGTACCTTGCATGTAGATGGCGAGGCGGTGCGCTCCTGTTCCTATCCGGTTCAATTTGCCGAAGGGAAAACTATTACAACCATTGAAGGTTTGGGTACCCGTGAAAATCCACACCCCATACAGCAAGCTTGGATAGAGGAAATTGTGCCACAATGTGGTTATTGTCAACCCGGTTTTATGATGGCTACGGCCGCCTTATTGGACAAAATTCCAAATCCAACCGATGAAGATATTGATGCCGCCATTACAAATGTATGCCGTTGTGCAACCTATTACCGCATGCGAAAGGCCATCCATAGGGCTGCAGCATTGAAAGAATCAAATGAAGTTTCCAAAACCGAAAATTCCTAATCATGGCCGAAAAGCAAAAAGTATCCAGACGAAAGTTTTTGGTAAGGGGTGGTTTGGGAACCCTTGGGGTCCTAGCTGTAGGTACTTATTTATTTAGAAATCCGGTCCGAAGAAAAATAGCTTGGGGTATCAATACGGCAGATGCACCCTATCAAGGTAATACGGACACTCCTATAATTTGGTTTGAAATTACCAAGGATAATAAAGTCGTCCTCCACAGTCCTAAAGTAGAAATGGGCCAAGGAACCTTTACGAGTCTTGCACAAATGGCGGCTGACGAATTGGAGGTATCCATGGAACAGATAAGCGTGGTACATGCCAGTACTGCCTCTGGAAATATGGATGCCTTCGCTACCGGTGGCAGTACTTCGGTCTCTGGGCTTTGGATACCGCTAAGAGAGCTAGCGGCTACCATGCGGGAAATGATAAAAATTGAGGCAGCTAGAAAAATGAGGATAGATATCATTGGAATAACCATTACTGATGGTATAATTTCTAGTGGCGACAAAACTATGTCTTATGCTCAAGTAGCTGAAGGCGTTAAGGATTGGGATGTTCCTGAGCCTCCAAAATTAAAACCAATCTCAGAATATAAATTCGTAGGGAAACCTATCCCCAGGGTAGATTTGGCGGATAAAGTATTTGGCGCTCCTATTTTTGGGATGGATGCGAACATGCAGGGAATGCTATATGGTGCTGTAGTTCGACCTTCAAGAATTGGTTCAACCTATCTAGGAGCGGATACGAGCAAAGCGGAAGGAATGCCTGGCGTGGTCAAAATAGTTAAAGAAAAAGACTTCGTAGGTGTTGTAGCCAATTCCTTGATGGCAGCGGAGAACGCTAAAGAGTACATTGATGTGCAATGGGAAACGCAAGGCGATTTAAATACAGCGGATATCAGAACTATGGTAACCGTCGGGAAGGGTACGCCCTTCGTGATTCAGAAAGAAGGGGATGTAGATGGTATTTTAGGAGAAGGGGAGGGCCAGTTAGTATCCGAATATTGGAGTCCCATTGGCGCCCATGCCCAACTAGAGCCCAATGGGGCTTTAGCTTACGTGGAGGACAATAAAGCTACCATAATGATGTCTACCCAAGTCGTAAACCTCACCCGAGGAGAAATTGCCGAACGTTTGGGTTTTGATGCCGAGAACGTTAACATAATCCCTACATTTTTGGGTGGTGGATTTGGCAGAAGACTGCATACGCCCAATGCCATACAGGCTGCTTTGATGTCGAAAGCCGTAGGCAAGCCTGTAAAGTGTTTTTTTACCCGTAAGGAAGAATTTCAAAACGATACTTTTCGTCCTCCTACACATCATATCTTAAAGGGGAAGTTGAATGCGGAAGGTATGATTGAAGCCTTGGAGCATAATGTTTCCAGTGGCGATGTTGCTTTTGGTTCTCCCATGCTGCCCAAAGTATTGGAAACCGTTTTGGGTGCGGACTTGGGTGCATGGCGTGGCGGAATGATTCAGTATGGTGCCATTCCCAACTACCAAGCGATTTCTTGGCGGGTAAAATTGCCTTTTGCTACTAGTTGGTGGAGGAGTCTTGGGCTTTTGGCCAATACCTTTGCGATAGAAAGTTTTATGGATGAGCTTGCAGTGGCTGCCGGTAAGCATCCGGCGGAATTTCGGCTAGCCCAGATTCAGAATGATGATAGGGGTAAACGCTTAAAATCGGTAATAACCGCGGTAGTAGAAAAAGCCGGATATACCGATAAAGTGATGAATGGAAGGGCAATGGGTCTTTCGGTTTCTACAGATGCCAATACACCCTGCGCACAAATCGTTGAGGTATCCATAGAAGACAATCAGATTAAGGTTCACAAGGTTATCTGTGCCATGGATCCCGGTTTGTCGGTTAACCCTGATCAAGTACGTGCGCAGTGCGAGGGAGCCATTATCATGGGAATGAGCGCGGCTATGTTTGAAAAAATGGAGGTTGAAAACGGAGAATTATCGCCAACCATATACGGACCTTACCAAATGGCCTTAATGAAACATGCTCCTAAAGAGATAGATATTGTTTTGTTACAAGGTTCCGATACGCCTGGAGCTGTTGGGGAACCACCGCTGGGACCCATAGGTGCCGCCATAGCCAATGCGGTATTTAGACTTACTGGACAACGATTACGGGAAATGCCATTTCAATTGGGGTAGTATCTTGAGTGGTGCAAAAGGTTATTCAGTTATTTGTGATTGGGTTACTATAATTTTTTTAATAGTTCTTTATCCTAATTTCAGTGCGATAATTCTATTCCTTCTTACTCGTAGACTTCGCTATATTTCGGATCATTCCGCCAAAAATAAAATAATGAAATGGTACTATGCTGTACCAGTACAATCTTCCTCTTAGGCCTCTTGGTCTAAATGTAGCCGTTTGGTACAAGATATTATTGTGATCTATTTTGAATTCTAGCCATGCCTCGCCAGGAAGTTTCATTTCGGCAAAAAGTAACAATCTTTTTCCCTTTTTATCCGCCAAAAGTACACGCCAAAAATCAAGGGCGTCGCCGGCATAAATTTTATCTGGATGGGTTCTTCCACGTCTAAGGCCAACACCTCCTATAAGCTTATCCAAAAAGCCACGCAGTTTCCATAACCAATTTCCATAGTACCAGCCATTTTCCCCACCTATTTTCCAGATATTTCCAAGTACCTGTTTTGGGTCGTTTATTTTCAGTGTTTGTATATCCCGTAGCACCCCAAATTTGGGTACCTGTATATATTTTTCCAAATTGTTACTAAAACGACCACTGACCATACTGTCCTTCCAGCTACTCACCACAAGGTTTTGTTCTATTTTCACGAACGCCATGTCAATTGCCTCGCTGTAGGTATGTGGCGTTATTCCTAGTAGGTCTGCTAACCGTTGGTCTTTGGCGACGACCTCTATTTTCATACTGTCCACGAGGTTCAGGGCTAGAGTATAGGAGGTAGAGGTCACAAAATATAACCAGTAGGAGGAAAGTTTGGGCGTCATTATGGGAACGGTGTATATCCAATTTTTAAAACCCCTTGCCTTTGCATATTGATGTAGCATTTCCTTATAGGTAAGTACATCCGGACCCGCAATGTCAAAGGAATCATCATATGTTTTTTCATTCCCTAAAACACCTGTCAAAAATGTGATTACGTCCCGTATAGATATGGGTTGGGTCTTTGTTAGCACCCATTTTGGTGTAATCATAAACGGTAGCTTTTCGCACAGGTCACGTATGATTTCAAATGAAGAACTACCCGATCCTACAATGATTCCCGCTCTGAGCACGGTAAGACTAAAATTGCCCTTATATAATATGTCCTCCACATTTTTACGGCTCCAAAGATGTTTGGAGAGATTGGCATCATTTACGATTCCGCTGAGATAAATTACCTGTTTAATGTTCGTTTCGCATACATAGGTATTGAAATTCGTTGCCGTGGTTGCCTCCATCTCATCAAAAGCGGTGGTGGAGTTGCTCATGGAGTGGATGAGAAAGTAAGCGGCATCTAAATCTTTAGGTAACAAATCCGGTTGCACTTCGCTTAGAAAGTCGATTTCTATAATCTCTATCCGTTCACGAGTTACTGCATCTACGGAGAGTCGGTCTGCATCCCGTACAGCGCATACAACTTCATGGCCGCGCTCCAATAATTGGGGTAGCAGTCGCATTCCTATATAACCATTGGCACCTGTAAGTAGTATTTTCATTTTTTGTTTGAGCCCCCTAACCCCAAAGGGGGGATTATTGTGGAGGCAACCTTATTTATTTTAACGGTACATGGATTATGCTTTTTTAAACGTAAAATAATCTTTTTTCATCAGCAAGTCCACAACCTTACAAATCATCAACAGATGTAGGAGCATTATCTGCCTTATAGCCTAGGAGTCGGGAAAAGAACTTTTGTACGGCTTTGGTATCGGATTCTACTTTGATAAAGTAGTTGTCTCTGTACACCGAGTACACCGATGCCTGTCCCTTATAAATGGTCAATTTATAGTACGGAATAACCAAGGCAAAGGTTTCCAATAGAGACCTAAACCGCACAATAATGCCTTTAGGTCGTATTTCTATGTTACAGGTATCTCGGTTATTGTCCAGAATAAGTAGATTTCTAATTTCTACGCTGGTTTCTGTAATAATAAGTTTTGGTGAGCCAATACCGCCCATTTTCCATCGTTCTTTTAGGGCAAATGGTTTTCCTACTGCCTCATCTACTTTTTTCGTGATCGCTGTATTATTATAAGATACGTTTACTAACATTTAGCATTTTTCATTAAAGTTAATAAAAGGGAAATGGAAACTTGATGATATAGAGTGATAAGTGTAAAAATGATTAGTTTTGCAGCCTTAATTACTTATATATGAAGATTCAGGATGCACTGGAGAAAAAAGTAAAAGAGGCTATTAGCCATACTTATGATGTTAACTTACCTGTCGTTGAATTTCAACCCACGAGAAAGGATTTTGAAGGTGATATCACTGTGGTGGTTTTTCCTATTCTTAGCTATGTAAAAGGCAATCCAGTCCAGATTGGTCAGCAAGTGGGTGCCTTTTTGGAAAAGGAGTTGGAGATGGTAACCAGTTTCAACGTAGTGAAGGGATTTTTGAATCTTGTTATTTCCGACGCGTATTACCTCAATTTCTTTAATGAGATACTAGATAATACTTCTTATGGACTAGTGTCACCATCTGATGATGCTGTGCTAGTCGAATATTCCTCGCCCAATACGAACAAGCCATTGCACCTTGGCCATATTCGAAACAACTTATTAGGCTATTCAGTGGCGGAGATTTTAAAGGCATCCGGTAAAAAGGTCTACAAAACACAAATCATCAATGATCGTGGTATTCATATTTGTAAAAGTATGTTGGCATGGCAGCGTTTTGGAAATGGGGAAACACCCGAAAATACAGGACTTAAAGGGGATAAGTTGGTCGGTAATTACTATGTGGCTTTTGACAAGGCCTACAAGGAAGAGGTTGCCACTATGGTAAATGAAGGGGTGGATAAGAAAGTTGCTGAAAAAGAGGCTCCTATTTTGTTAGCTGCACAACAAATGCTTCTAAAATGGGAGGCAGGTGATGAAGATGTTGTGGCGCTTTGGAAGAAAATGAACGGTTGGGTTTATGCCGGCTTTGATACTACCTATAAAAACTTGGGCGTAGATTTTGATTCCTATCTCTATGAGAGCGACACCTACCTTTTAGGAAAGGATGTGGTTGCGGACGGAATTGAACGTGGCGTATTCTATAAAAAAGAAGATGGCAGTGTTTGGATAGATTTGACCGAGGA
>CAYGUY010000008.1:45610-52148 GCA_964353165.1 uncultured Maribacter sp. | reverse complement strand
TACGCTCGTATACAGTCCATTTTGCGAAAGGCGAAGGATACTAAGGTAAACTGGCAAGAAGAGGTTAAGCTAACCGAGTTACACCCTAAGGAAAAGGAACTCATTAAACAGTTGCAGTTATTTCCGGATACCATTCAACTGGCGGCCGAGAATTATAGTCCGGCCGTAATCGCAAATTACACCTATGATTTGGTACGGGAATTTAACTCCTTGTACCAGCAAGTTTCTATCTTGGGGGAAACGGATACAGAAAAGAAGGTCCTTCGCGTTCAGTTGTCACAAAAGGTTGGAGAAGTTATTCAGACCGGTTTTAGATTGCTTGGGATTTCAGTTCCTGAACGCATGTAATGCAGTATCCGCCAGAACCAGAATACGAACAAGGAGCCTTTGTACTTGCTATAGGTTTGTTCTGTGTTTTTTTGTGGGCAATTCTTCGATATTATTACAAAGGCAACTTATATTTTGGCAATTTATTTGTTAAGGTAAAGCCATTAAGTAATTCAGATAAGTCATTTCTTCGGGATCATGTGCTACCATATAACGATTTCGGTGCAGAACAACGAAGTCGATTTGATAGTCGCCTGCAATGGTTAAAAACAAATAAGCGATTCATATTTCACGGGGATATTACCAACCCTGAGGAATTAAAACTGTTTATATGTTCGGGCATCTGTTTGTTAACTTTTGGATTTAATAGGTTTCAATTAGCAAAATCTGTTTCTAGAATTGTAGTGTATCCTACCCAATATTATTCTAAGATTGGACGTAGACACCATTTGGGAGAATACAATCCCAAACTCAAAACCTTGGTTTTCTCGGAAGATACTCTTAGGGAAGGATTTAGAATTCCCAATGATAACAAGAACTTAGCGCTACATGAAGTTGCACATGCTCTTTGTTTTGAAACTAAGGGCAAGAATACGTGGCAGGCAAGAAAGTTTCAATATGGGTTAAGGGCGCTTTTAAAAGCATTAAATACAGAAGGTTTTCGTGAGAATCTTCAAAAGAACGATTATTTTAGGGAGTATGCCTTCGAAAATATTTATGAGTTTTTTGCCGTAACCACTGAGGTCTTTATTGAAAATCCTCAAGAGCTTCATCTGAAATATCCTCAACTCTATCGCTTAGTTAGTACCATGTATGGTTTTGATATCCTTAATCGGAAGTATATGTTAAAGTCAGGAACTGGTAAGTAGCTTTTATCTATTACTATCTATTTTCATGGCTACAACGGGTGTTAATAAATAAGAAAGACCGCCTAAGGCGGTCTTTCACATAGCAACTTTAAATATAACCAACTAAATAGCGTTGCTAGATACTATTTATGCTTCTTTTTTGGTCGAGGCTACTGCGGCAGCGTATACTACAAGACCAAAACCAATTTTGTTAATAGCATCACCAATGTTGTAGATAACATCCATGTTCAACCCTAGATTTCCTAGTCCATCATACCAACCTGGCGTTCCTGCCATGTACCCTAGAGGATAAATTGCCCATCCTACAAGCACAAACCAACATAAAGTTTTGTGAGCCTTTAAAACGGAACCACCAGCTTTCTCTGCCAATTTTTTCGCCGACCCAAACCATATTTCGTACACGATGTAGAAATAGGCGATTCCTGAAATTAAGCCCCAAACTGCAGGTCCACTTCCTGTCGTGTAAACGGCCTCTCCAAAGTATCCAGTTACCAACATTACAACCGATGCGGCAATTAATTTCCACATTAAGGACTGCTTAGCTCCAGCAACTTTTAGGATAAGATAGAACTCAACGCACATTAAAGGCACTGTCAATGTCCAGTCCACATACCTGAAAAATGTTGGTGATTCACCAATTGCATCCCAGTAATCACGCATGTAGAAGTAATGTACCGCTGCAATAAATGTGATGATACCAGATATAAGTATCGAAGTTTTCCATTTTCTATCGAAATCATTCATAGAAAAGAAGAAAAAAGCGGAAGCCGCCATCATAGCCATACTCCCTACAAAGAAGGTAAAGCCAACGTAATCATCCGTAGCCATTTTGGATACGAGTGAAAAAGAACTCATTAAATTTTCCATATATTTAGTTTTTAAGGTTTTGTTGAAGTAAATTTACTAAAACATAAACAATAAATGTTTAAGTAAAATGTTAAATTATTAAGTAAATTGAAAAAAAGTAGACTGTTAAATATTGATCTCGAAAGTATTGCCATTGTAGCCACCTTTTTTTCACTATGGTTATCCGTTGTATTTGAGAGTATTATCGAAGATTTCATTGCGTTTGCACTTATCCTTACGTTTGGCATTCTTCATGGGTCCAATGACATTAAATTGTTGGAAAGAACCAATAAAAAGATAAACACAAAAAGAAAAATGCTGGAGGCCTCTTTTTATTACGCAATGTTCATTGCAGGGAGTGCGCTCCTGTTTTATTTTCTTCCAGCATTGGCCTTGTTACTGTTTATCTTGTTCAGTGCCTATCATTTTGGGGAGCAACATTGGATTTCTAAAATTGTTAAACCCTCTTGGGTCAACATTACCTTTATATTAGGATACGGTATGTTTATTCTATTTCTCGTTTTTAATGCCCATAGTACTGAGGTTACCGAGGTTGTAGACAAGATTTGTGGTTATCGTGTACCCATATCATTTTATGTTTTGGGAACTTTAATCTTCGGTGTGTTTACTTGCTTACTGGGAACCTTGGTGTACTTGAAAAAGAGTATCGTATTCAATCCCATAAAACAATTGTTTTTTCTATTAGTATTTTACATTGTATTCAACACCGCATCGCTCATGTGGTCCTTTGCCATTTATTTTATTTTTTGGCATTCATTACCTTCTATGCTCGATCAAACAAGGTATTTGTACGGAAAGGTAAGTGCGACTACAATTAAGAAGTATGTAGTTTCATCTTTGCCGTATTGGCTGATTTCGGTAGCAGGAATGGCTATTTTTCTATTTATTTTCAAGGATAAGCCCGATGCATCCTTAGCGCTCTTCTTTTCGTTTTTGGCAGCCATAACGTTTCCGCACGTCCTTGTAATAAACAGGCTTTATAAAAGTTAGAAGCGTATCCTAAAACTGGCATTTGGCGTTACCCCCAAAGAAACGCGTTCCACCCGTTCTACTTCATTAGCCTCATTCAATCTAAAAAAGGTGTTTAAATTATTAAGTCGGTTGGTAAAGTTGAGTACGGATACTCCTGCAGACGCTTTAATTTTATCATTTAACTGAAAGTCATAAATCGCTGAAAAATCTGCTCTGAAGTATTCCGATAATCGCGCACTATTAGGTGCTTCGTAAACTATCTGGTTTGGTACAACCGTATCATCGACAGGATTCTCAGCATCTGGCAAAGTGAACGGTCTTCCCGATCTATAGTTAAAACCAAGCCCTAATTTAAGTTGTTTGTAGGTGTAGTTTCCTGCTAAAGTAGCCGAGTGTTTTACATCTAAATTATTTGGAAAAGAATTTGGAACCAAGGTATTAAAATTATAGTCATTTTGGTTGTAGGTGTAGCTGAGCCATGTACTATAGGTATTTGTCTTTTTGTTAATGAGCAGTTCTATTCCTTTGATGGCATAACTTCCAACTTCGTCATCAAACTGATTTTGGTTTTGAAATCCTTGGGTGCGTACATTGATTCCAGTTACCTCTTTGTAATAAGCCTCTATGCCTGCATAAAAACTGTTTTGGTCATAGTTTATTCCCCAAGATCCTTGTTTACTTTTTGTAATTGGTAGACTATTGCCATCGGCCAGTACCCACCTCCGTTTTTCTATGCCTAAAAAGTTTTGCTCTAAATCTATGACCTGATTCGTGGTTTGACTCTTAAACTCCCCTAACACTTCGGTATTAAAAAATGGAGCAAATTCATAACTCATATTAATTCTAGGTTCTACAACCAGTTCTTCAAAGGTATCTACGTTCTGTATGTAGTTCAACCTTCCGCCAACTGTAGCAGCCAGTTTCTGGTTGGGGGAATGATAGCCAAGTTCCGAATAGAAAGAATGGTTATAAACCACTCCTTTAATATTACTGATGAATGCCGGTTCGTTAAGTTCGGTTCTGTTTGCTATGCCAGTTTCGGTTAACTGGTAACCGTTGTCCCATCTCAGCTGTTCACTTAGTCGTAACGTAGTATTTAATTTTGCACTTTTTTCAATGACGAGATTATTTTGTATCAACCTTTGTCTGGCATCGTTAGAAATGCTCAATGCATTTAGCTGATAATTGGTGTAATATAAACTAAGCTGTGTAGAGAAATTAGTAGTCCAGTCGCTTTCAAGGATACTTCCAAATGACAGATTGGTCTGGTCTAAAAAACTAAGGTTTGTAATAGCTCCTGTGGTATTGGTTTCTTCATAGTCCAAGTTGTTTTTCATATGGATAAGACTTAGGCGGAGCCGATGATAGGGATTAATATCGTATAATAGCTTTCCTGTAAAATCATAAAAATAGAAATCACTATCTGCCTGTACTTCGCTATCTTGGAAGGCTTTTTCTGAAAAAGTGGAATAGGTGGGTGTGTCAATAAAATCGGTATGGGAGCGTCTCCCTGAGAATTGTAAGGCTAGGTTATCCGCAATTGAAATTTGCCCGTAGGCGTCTCCACTGATCAGATTAAAACCAGCTCCACCAAAGATATCGTCTTCGATAGTGTTTCTTGTTCGCATATCTAACACACCACTTACACCATCACCGTATCGTGCGCTGGAACCATTTTTAATCGCGGTAACTTTATCCGTTAGATAAGGATTGAAAGCAGATATCAAACCAAAAAAATGTCCGGATTGATACATTTTAATACCGTCCCATAAGATGAGATTCTGGTCATTGGTACCACCTCGTATATTAATATCGGATACGGTTTCATCCACGCTTTTTATACCGGGAAGTGCTTGTATGCTTTGTAGGATATCAGGTTCGCTAAGCCCTGGAAGAATTCCAAAACCTGCAGTGTTGAGTTCTATGCTACCGTCTGTACGTTTGGTAAGACCTTCGGTAAGGAACTTATACACAACCACTTCTTCCAGTTGCTGATAGTATTGTGCCATGGCCACTACGGCACACGGTTGTGCCATGAGTTTTTCTGCTGGTATAAAAAGTGTTTTAAAACCGATATGTTTAATTTGTATGGTAGCGTTTCTCGGAACATCCGTAAGTGAAAATTTACCATCCAAATCGGTTATAATTGCTTTGGATCCTCCCAAAACTTGTATGGTGGCTCCTGGAATCGTATTCTTTTGAAAATTATCGAAGACGTTGGCACAGATATGCACCATTTTGCTTTTGGAAATACTATAGTATCGATTGCTTATTTTTTGGATATTAAGCTGGGTATGTTTTCTAATTTGCCCTAATATCGCATCCAAATTACGTTCATTTGGTTTCTCTAGTTCAATTTCCGAAAGATCGGTATCCAAGTAAGAAAATTTAACCTGATAGTGTTCTTCTAACTCTTTAATCAGTTCAATGATACTAACATTATTTTTTGACAGTTCTTGGGCTATGCCTTTTCCTAATGGAAGTAAAAGACCGATAAAAAAAAGATAAAAAGTAAGCTTACTCCGGTGCGTTTTCCTCATAGAACTGCACGTTGTTTCCCTCTAAGGTAAAGGTAATTTGTAGAGGAACACTAATACTTTTTAGTGCAAGGTCTGCGTCGGTATTACTAAAGGAGCCGGTAAAGAGGATAGCGGTATCTATCCCATCGCTATCTACTATTAAGTTATGCTGACGCTGAAACTCGGCCAATACATACGTTAAAGGAATGCTTTGAAAGCTGCTTTCATTTTGTAGCCATGAAGGTTGTCCGTTTACAACTGCTGTACCATTTGATAGTTTACCATCGATTACTTTAATGGAGTTTCCGGCCGGTAGTTTCATTTCTTGTCCATCATAAATAACACTGACTAGACCTTCAAAACAGCTTACTTCAAAAAAGCCTTGTCGGTTTGTTACGTTGAACTGGGTGCCCAAAACTGTAACGGTACCTTGATCGGTATTCACAATAAATGTTTTGCCTTTGGCTACTTTAAAAAACGCCTCTCCCTGCAAGGAAACAGTTCGTTTGTTGTCCCAGTTTTTTTCGTCATAGGAAATCTGGGATTCTGCATTTAACCGTATTTCCGAACTGTCCGGTAACATAATTTCTTGGTTTTCTGCATACTGGGTAGTTATGGCGGTATCCAAGGAATTTAAGTATGCAAAAGCACCTCCCAATACAATCGCCGCCACGGCGGCAACCCTAAGAAATGCTTTGAACGGCGACAGTGTTATCACTTTTGGTTCTTCTTTTTGGCGTTGGCTTTCCAAGTCATTCCATGCTTGGTCTATATCAAAATCGGGACTTTCCATATTTGCGGTACTGTCCTTTATTTTCTGGTACGTGGCGTACGAATCGGTCTTTTTAAACTCTGAAAGCTCCGCCTCCGTAAGTTCGTTGTTTAGCCATTTTGCCAAGTAATCTTCTTGCATTAGTTCTTCCTTTATACGTTAATAACAATCGTTTTTTAAAAAACCCTACTTTATAATAGTATTTAGTATTT
>CAYGUY010000008.1:40759-45510 GCA_964353165.1 uncultured Maribacter sp. | reverse complement strand
AACTATCAACCATTAGCTAACTACTTATTTCAAATACCATCAATTTTATCTCTTAGGGATTTAAGTGCCAAATGCATCCGTTTTTCGATAGCCTTTATGCTAACCCCTTCCAGTTGAGCAATTTCGGCATATTTTAACCCATCAATTCTGTTCATTAAAAATGTAGCTCGTTGATTTTCTGGTAAGCTGTTTAAAGCAGCATCCAGTTTTTCCTTAAACTGTTGCTCTTCCATAATAAACTCCGGATTCTCGTTCGTGGTTTTTAAGCTTTTATCAGCATATTTTAGACGTACTTTTTCGGCCTTTAGTACATTGAGATATAGGTTATTGGCAACGGCGTACAAAAAGGACTTTGCCTTTTCTGGTGGAACCTTGGCACAGTTCTCCCAAAGTTTCAAGAAAGCTTCTTGCACGGCATCTTGAGCCTTCTCCTCATTCCCATACTTGTAGAAAATATGATTAAAAATCGTTTTGGAGTTGGTTCGGAATATACCCTGGTATACCATTTCCTCACATACATGTTCTTTGTTGTCCATTTACAAAGGGTGGATTTTTCCATAAAGGTATTTTAAAAAAAGTTAATTAAAAAAGTAGGGTATTTTTATAGGGCGTTGTTTTAAAGAGGTACGAACAATAAATATCCAAATCGTTATGAAAAAGTTTTTTAATTATGCAGCGTATTTGAGCCTACTAATGGCTGTGTTAAGTTTTACCTCTTGTCAAGAAGAATTTGAGGAAATTGGTGGTGAAGCAAAAGATCAGCCAATTACAGCCAGTTCTTCTACCGCTAAGCTAATTGAGAATACCTCTACTAAAGATGGCTCTTTTGATAATATAGTAGACGGAGCAAGTTGTTTTGATATCAAATTTCCTTATACTGTTCAAGTAAACGGTTTGGATATTACGATAGATTCTAGGGAGGATCTTCATTTAATAGAAGAGATTTTTGATGAGGTCGATGATGATACAGACTTCTTAGAAATTCTGTTTCCTGTAACCATCACGGCTGGTGATTTTACTGAAATCACTATTACCAATTTTGAAGAATTGAGGGAATTGGCTTCTGAATGTAAAGAAGGTGGTGATGATGATGATATTGAATGTATCGACTTCATGTACCCTATGACGGTATTTACTTTTGATGCAAGTTTAGAACAGACAGGGTCTGTTGTTGTTGAAAGCGATAGGGATCTTAGATTGTTTTTTAAAGGTCTTGATGATAACGATTTTTTGAGTTTTGACTTTCCTATCTCCTTAAAACTTTATGATGGTAGTATCGTTGAGGTGAATAGTAACCAAGAATTAGCACGGACTATAGAGGGTGTAAGGGAAGCTTGTGATGAAGATGATGATGATGACTATAATGATGATGATTTTGACGAGGATGACTTTTACGAAGAATTGGTAGAGTGTATTTGGTTTGTTAAAGAATTTAAAAGAAATAATGTTGATCAGACTGGGCAATATGTAGATTATATCTTCAACTTTAAAGAAGATGGAACAGTGGTGACAGGGTTTAGAGGCGCTACAACTATTGCAGGTACTTGGAGTTCTACGGTTACTGATGATGGTGCTAAATTGAATATGGAGTTTGATATGTCTGTCGATTTTAATTTGGAATGGAATGTGTATGACATCGGAGATGACAGAATTAAATTATATAATGGTGAAGGCAACCGTATCATCATGAAACAAATTTGTGAGGAAGACCTTCCAGAGATAAATCCTGATACCTTTCGTGAAATTTTAAGGGAGTGTTCTTGGATTATTAAAGAGGTAGAATTACAAGATGAAGAGTTGAAGAGACTTTTTGGATACGAGTTCAAATTTATGTCTGAAAACGTAATTACGTTAAGCAATGGAATCAATACTTCTCAAGGCACTTGGGAAATCAAATTCAATACTGCACAAGAATTAGTGGTAGCGATTGAGATGGGGGAAGAGCCAGGTATTAGTTTTGAATGGCCAATTAGGGAAATGTTTTGGAACAGGTTAAGATTTGAAGTTGAAGAAATTGGCTACGAATTGAAATTACAACGTGTTTGCGATAATAATAATGCAGATGGAGATGTTACTCAAATAAGAAATATAATGTTAGGCGGTGAATGGGTTGTTGCTTCTTACACCGAAGCTGATCAGAACATGACGGAAATGTTTGGCGGATATAGCCTTCGTTTTATGGGAGATAATCAGATTTCCATATTAGAAGGAGGAGAGGCTTTCGGAACCGGACTTTGGAGAGTACTTAGAAATAGTGATGAACAGCTTAAAGCGTATTTGAATTTTGGTGAGAACTTACTTTTTGAAGAACTCACGGATGACTGGGATTTTGTTTCCATTACCTCCAATAGAATTGAATTGAAAGAAATAGAGGACGATGGTTCTATAACGACTTTAGTTCTTGAAAAGTCTTAAATAAAATGCCTCCAGAACGTAATTTCTGGAGGCTATTATTTTCTTCAAAAACAAAACAATTAAACTATGAAGCAAAAAATATTTTATATCGTTACGTTTTTAATTTTGGGCTTACCGTTTATTTCCTGTGAAACCTCCGATGATGGCGCTATGGAAAATACTGAAATTAATATAACCAACCTTAAGGCTACTGTTACTTCTGGTACATGGGTTGTAACCCTGTTTGAGGAAGAAGGTGTCGATGAAACCTCAGATTTTTCAGGTTTTACTTTCATATTTAACGAAGGAGGTGTTTTAAGGGCGGATAGTGGCGATAATTCTATCAGCGGTGCTTGGTCCATTACTTCTGACGATGACGATTCAAAAGAGGATATCGATTTTAATATCTTTTTTTCGTCCCCGGTAAATTTTGCTGAACTATCCGAGGATTGGGATATTGTTTCCTATAGCGATACTAGGATAGAACTGAAAGATGTTAGCGACGATGATAGCACGGTAGACCGTCTTTTTTTTGAAAAACAATAACATATCGCATTTGCGATAAATATAGGATAATAAACATCCAGATATACACCGCCAACAGTAAAGAGTTGGGCCTCGTTGGCGGTGGTGATGGAGTTTTAGAACTGGGAATTGTTATGAAAATGTAATACCTTTTTTGCCCTACATCCCAGAAAGAGCGTTCATGAAACATGAGCGCTCTTTTGTTTTATATATTTTGCCGTTCAGTTTACCTACTTAACCTTGATATTGTTAAATTTGTATTCCCCTTAAAATTACGATAAAATATGTTTGATAATTTAAGCGAAAAATTAGATAAAGCCCTTCACGTTCTTAAAGGGCATGGACAGATTACGGAAATCAATGTAGCGGAGACCACGAAGGAAGTTCGTAGGGCACTGCTAGATGCCGATGTTAACTTTAAGATTGCCAAGGAATTTACGAATAGGGTAAAAGAAAAGGCATTGGGACAGAACGTTTTAACGACTTTGCAGCCTGGACAATTAATGGTGAAAATCGTTAAGGACGAACTTACCCAGCTTATGGGAGGTGAGTCTGAAGGTATTAATCTGTCAGGCAACCCATCTGTGATCTTGATGTCGGGCCTTCAAGGTTCGGGTAAGACTACTTTTTCGGGTAAGCTGGCCAATTTCCTAAAAACGAAAAAATCCAAGAATCCACTGTTGGTAGCCTGTGATGTGTACCGTCCGGCAGCAATAGATCAATTACATGTGGTCGGGGAACAAATAGGTATTGCCGTATATTCGGATAGGGAAAATACAGATCCTGTTGCTATCGCAAAAGCAGGAGTTGCCAAGGCAAAGGCAGATGGTCATAACGTGGTCATTATCGATACCGCAGGACGTTTGGCCGTAGACGAAAAGATGATGGCAGAGATTTCCGATATCCACAAGGCAATACAGCCCCAAGAAACCTTGTTCGTGGTAGATTCCATGACAGGTCAAGATGCAGTAAATACGGCGAAAGCCTTTAACGATATTCTGAATTTTGATGGGGTAATACTAACCAAATTGGATGGTGATACGCGAGGTGGTGCGGCAATTTCAATTAAATCGGTTGTTGATAAGCCAATTAAATTTATTGGAACCGGAGAAAAGATGGAGGCCATAGATATCTTCTATCCATCCCGTATGGCAGACCGTATTCTTGGAATGGGTGATGTTATCTCATTGGTAGAGCGGGCACAGGAACAATTTGACGAAGAGGAGGCCCGAAAGATTCAAAAGAAGATTGCAAAGAACAAATTCGGTTTCGATGATTTTTTAAGTCAGATTCAGCAAATTAAGAAAATGGGGAACATGAAGGACCTCATGGGTATGATTCCCGGTGCTGGAAAAGCGTTAAAAGGCTTGGATATAGATGACGATGCGTTTAAGCATATAGAAGCAATAATCCATTCCATGACGCCGGACGAGCGCTCCAATCCGTCTAAATTAAATGCAAACCGCAAAAAGCGTATAGCAAAAGGCAGCGGAAGAGATGTGCAGGAGGTGAACCAGTTGCTTAAGCAATTTGACCAAATGAGTAAGATGATGAAAATGATGCAAGGTGGCGGTGGTAAAAAGATGATGCAGATGATGCAGAATATGAAGTAGATGCTGGTTGAAGGTTTAAACTTCAAAGTTGAAAAAAGTTAAAAGCTGTGCCCTTAAGGCTAATAAGCTTCAGTGTCAAAGGTTGCAGAGGGTCAAGGTTGAATTTTAAGGCGAAAAAAGTTCAAAATTCGTCATAGAAAAAATATAAAACTCTGAGAATGGCCAAAATTGAAAGATTCGAGGATTTGGAGATATGGCAGTTGGCCCGCAAAATTTGTG
>CAYGUY010000008.1:12780-40659 GCA_964353165.1 uncultured Maribacter sp. | reverse complement strand
ATGGAAATTCTCGACGGAAAAAAAGTATCCAATCAGATAAAGGAGGAAATTGCCGCTGAGGTGGCCAAGATGAAGGCGAACGGCGAAAAAGTGCCTCATTTGGCAGCCATCATCGTTGGGAACGACGGAGCTAGCTTAACCTATGTGGGCAGTAAAGTAAGGTCGTGTGAGCGAGTTGGTTTTGAATCTACCTTGATTCAAATGCCTAGCACCACATCGGAACAGGAGCTCCTAAAGAAAATAAAGGAGCTGAATTTGAACGATGAGATAGACGGATTTATAGTACAACTACCGCTGCCGGAACAAATAGATACCCAAAAGGTGATTATGGCCGTGCACCCCGATAAGGACGTGGACGGATTTCATCCTACCAATTTTGGTAAAATGGCCTTGGATATGAGCACCTTTATCCCCGCAACACCGTTTGGAATTTTAGAATTGTTGGAGCGTTATAAAGTAGATACCAAGGGAAAACATACCGTAGTTATCGGCAGAAGTCATATTGTAGGTAGGCCTATGAGTATTTTAATGGGAAGGAAAGGTTGGCCTGGTAATTCTACAGTTACTTTAACGCATAGTCACACAAAGAATATAACGCAGATTATTTCTCAAGCCGATATTGTTATTTCAGCACTTGGGGTCCCTAATTTCCTAAAAGCGGAAATGGTCAAGGACGATGCCGTGGTCATCGATGTAGGAATTACCCGTGTACCGGATGATTCTAAACCTAAAGGGTACTATATTACAGGGGATGTTGATTTTGAAAACGTAAGTAAAAAGGCATCTTTTATTACACCCGTACCAGGAGGTGTTGGTCCCATGACAATTGCAATGCTTTTAAAGAATACCTTATTGGCAAGGGAGCGTCATCGCAGTCGTGATTAGGTTTTTAGATAAGCAATAAAATAGCAGCAATTCTTCTTAAACGAGAGGATATTTATTTTTGTCAAAAGGTGGGGTGAAAAAGTGAAAGGGTAAAAAACCAAACCGTAATTTCGGATACGCTATCTAAGCGGAGGGCATAAACCGCTATTGAAATACGCTAGCTCTGGAACTTTGCTTCGTAGGTAGGCAAATCCCTTAGTTTTGGGTTTATACAACCTTGTATTACCGCCGCAACTGACTTTCGGTAATTCCAGTGGCTGTAGAATCTACGGGTGTTATGAAATCAATATCGTTACTGTCATCGTAATCACAACTGCTGAGGGCTATAATCCCAGTCATTAACACTATAGAGAGTAGGAGTCTTTTCATTGTACAATAGTTTTGGGCCTAAGGCATAAACAATAACGGAAAAATAGCTGTTTTGGTATTTGATGCTGTCTATCAATAGCGTATCTTTTTAAAAATATTTCCAATCATGAAGAAAACCATATTTTTCCTGCTTTCCATTGTAGTATTTCAATCCTGTAAGGAAGAATTGAAGACTACAAATTCCGTCAATATTTCCTTTTCTACCGATGCCAGTACGGCACCCAAAGACGGCCGTCTCCTGCTCATGCTTTCCAATAACGACGAAAAAGAACCTCGATTTCAAATCAATGACGGACTAAACGGACAACTGGTTTTTGGAATGAATGTGGATGCTATGGCACCAGATGCTAGCATTACCTTTGATGATTCCGTCTTCGGATACCCTTTTGCTAGTTTAGCCGAAGTACCCCCCGGGGAATACAATGTGCAGGCACTTTTGCATGTTTATGAAACTTTTAATTTGGCAACGGGACAAACGGTAAAGCTACCAATGGACAATGGCGAAGGACAACAATGGAACCGCTCTCCGGGAAATCTATACAGTACGCCTTTTAAGATACGAGTGGCGGAAAATGGGATAACTAATGTTGATGTGGTGATGGATCAGGTTATTCCACCAATTGAAGAACCAAAAGATACCGAGTGGATAAAGCATATCAAGATAAAATCTGAAAAACTATCCAAATTTTGGGGTAGGGATATGTATTTAGGAGCACATGTATTATTGCCAAAAGGATTTAACGAACATCCGGAGGCCAAATATCCGTTGATGGTTTTTCAAGGCCATTTTCCAAGTGATTTCGGCGGATTTAGAACCACACCTCCCGACCCGAATATGGAGCCCGAATATTCGGAACGTTTTAGTTTGGAAGGATATAATATTATTCAGCAACAAGAGGCCTATGACTTTTACCAACGTTGGAACGAACCGGATTTCCCCCGAATGTTGATTATCGAAATTCAGCATCCAACACCGTATTATGATGACTCCTACGCGGTTAATTCTGCCAATCAAGGCCCGTATGGCGACGCAATCACTTACGAACTTATTCCGCATATTGAAAAAGAATTCAGGGGAATGGGCGAAGGCTGGGCACGATTTTTATATGGTGGTTCTACCGGTGGTTGGGAGGCTTTGGCAGTTCAAGTAAAATATCCCGAAGAATACAATGGCTGTTTTGCAGCTTGCCCTGACCCTATAGACTTTAGGGCCTATACGCTCACCAATATCTATGAAGATGAAAACGCGTATTATTACGAAAGTGCGAACAAAGAATTGGAGGTTCCGGCACATCGTGACTATTTGGGTAACATACAATCTACCTTGCGACAAGGCAATCATCTGGAATTGGTGTTGGGCGATAAATCACGCTCCGGGCAGCAATGGGATATTTGGGAAGCGACGTATTCGCCGCAGGGAGAAGATGGATATCCGGTCCGGATTTGGGACAAAATGACCGGGGATATTGACCATTCCGTTGCCGAGTATTGGAAAGAAAACTATGATTTAAGACATATCTTGGAGCGGGACTGGGATAAGTTGGGCGAAAACCTAAAGGGTAAAATCCACATCTATTGTGGCGATATGGATAATTATTACTTGAATAATGCCGTATACCTCATGGAAGACTTTCTAGAAAGTACGACCGAACCGTATTACGGAGGAGAAGTATTATACGGAGATCGAGCTGAACATTGTTGGAACGGCGACCCGGAACTGCCCAACGCCATTACCAGATTACGCTATAACAGCATGTACGTACCAAAAATTATGAAACGCATAGCGGAAAGCGCGCCAAAAGGAGTTGATTTAACCAGTTGGAGGTATAAATAACAAAATATGAACAATACGAATAAGGTTGCTTGGTTTGTCTTTGTCGTTTTGGCCATTACTATCGGATTATATCCGTTATTCTATCTTTTTGTAGATCGTGAATTTGGATTATTGGCATCGAAGAGCGAATCACTCTTATCCAATGTGTTTTGGAATATTGGTTTTTATGGACACATTATGTTTGGCGGTATCTCTTTGTTAATAGGTTGGATTCAGTTCAGTAAGAAAATGAGAACCCGTAATTTGAACAGGCATCGTCTATTAGGCAAGATATATGTCGGTTCTGCTGTACTAAGCGGGGTTTGTGGTATTGGTATCGGTTTTTTTGCCACTGGAGGTATTATTGCTTCCTTGGGATTTATTCTTTTAGGTATTTTTTGGTTGTATGCGACCACTACCGCCTATAAAGCAGTGCGCATTGGCGATATAGAACTCCATCAAGCTTTTATGATTTATAGCTATGCACTATGTTTTGCGGCAGTAACCTTACGCATCTGGTTGCCATTGCTTACTATAGCTTTTGGTAATTTTGTTTCTGCCTACCGCATCGTGGCATGGCTATGTTGGGTGCCGAACATTATTTTTGCCTATTTCTGGGTTAGAAGGAAAGGTTTGCAATTGGGTTGAAATTATTAATTAAGTAAAAACGAAATAATAGTACCGAATGAAATATAGAAGATTTGGCCGAACGGATTGGCAAGTAAGTGAGATAGGATACGGCATGTGGGGCATGGCCGGCTGGACAGCTAGTGATGATGCCCAGTCAGCAAAATCATTGGATCTGGCCGTTGAAAATGGAGTTAATTTTTTTGATACCGCTTGGGGTTATGGTGAAGGGCATAGTGAAGAACTGCTAGGCGATTTAGTCCGAAGGCATCCTTCAAAAAAATTATATACGGCCAGTAAAATACCACCTAAGAACTTTCAGTGGCCAGCAAAACCGGAATATCGGTTTGAGGATTCCTATCCCACGGAACATATCATGGATTTTACCCACAAGACCCTCAAGAACTTGGGAACGGAACAGCTGGACCTTATGCAGTTTCATACCTGGGACGATGGTTGGAGCCACCGAGAAGAATGGCAACGCGCTATTGAAGATTTAAAAACTTCCGGTAAAATTTCTGCGATGGGCATAAGTATGAATCGATGGGAGCCGGAAAATGGAATTCAAGCCCTAAAAACAGGAATGTTGGATGCCGTGCAGGTTATTTATAATATATTTGACCAAGCACCAGTAGACCATCTTTTTCCCTTATGTGCCGAAATGGATATCGCCACCATAGCTCGGGTACCCTTCGATGAAGGAACCTTGACCGGGACTATGACCAAAGAAACTACCTTTCCGGAAGGCGATTGGAGAGGTACCTATTTCGTTCCGGAAAATTTAATTTCCTCGGTGGAGCACGCAGATGCTTTGCGACCGCTGATTCCAGATGGAATGACCATGGCAGAAATGGCGCTTCGGTTTATATTAATGAATGGCGATGTGAGTACCACTATCCCTGGTATGCGCAAACAGCGTAACGTATTAGCAAATACCGCAACTAGTGATGGCAATAGTTTGCCTAAGGAGCTTTATAATGAGCTTTTAAATCACCGTTGGGATAGGATCCCTACAACATGGTCACAATAAGAGGACTATAAAAGTTTCTGAAAAATAATTTGCTCTGGGTGATTGCCTATACGGGCATGAAAAATCACATTACCTCGCAGCGGTTCAAGAAAGGTATGAGAGCTAAACAGGAAAATATGAATAGAATTTATACAATAGTATGTATAGGAATATTTCTAATTGGATGTAAGGAAATTGCAAAAGAAAAAGAATTGAATAAAAGTAAGGTTGAATTTAATCAAGTACTTGCTAATGAACTTTTAAGAATGGTCGGCGTAGACCAAATCGCAGCTGGCGTTCCGTCCGGAAAATATAAAGAACTGCCGTTGGAGGAATGGAAAAAGCTTAAGGATAGTGTCTTCAGGACGCACGAAAAACAATTACAAGAAATTTTTAATTCTAATGGATTTCCAGGGTTTGATTTAGTTGGTGAAGATGGTTCAAGGAGTTTCTTTTTGATGGTTCAGCACTCCGACCATAATCCTGAATTTCAAAGCCGAGTTTTGGACAAAATGAAAATTGAGGTTGATCTACATAATGCTCAATCTAGTAGTTATGGTCTTTTAGTTGACAGAGTAAATTTGAATACTGGAAAAGCACAAATTTATGGTACTCAGGTAACCTATAACATGAATACAGGACAAGCGTATCCAAAAACACTGGTAGACAGTGTTAATGTAAATAAAAGGCGTAAATCAATCGGACTCGAACCAATTGAAGTCTATTTGAATGAAATGTCCGAGATGCATTTTGAAATGAATAAAGAGAATTATATAAGAAAGGGAATAACGGAACCCTATTTTTATATAACTGAATAAAAGCCTGTTACTAACAAAACGCTGCTTATTTCGCAAACAACTGCCCTATATCCTTAAAAGCTTTAAACTCTAGCGCATTTCCTGCAGGATCTAAAAAGAACATGGTTGCTTGTTCCCCAACTTGCCCCTTAAATCGAACGTAAGGCTCAATAACAAATTTCACACCTTTTGTTTTTAATTCAGATGCGAAGCTTTCAAACGTATCCCAGGGGAGTACGACCCCGTAATGGGGAACGGGAACATCATGCCCGTCAACAGGGTTATGATGTAAATCCTCTGTTGTGGATTTTGGTTTGTAATGAATCACCAGTTGATGACCGAAAAGGTTAAAATCTACCCAATGATCGCTACTACGACCTTCTTCGCAATTCAGGATTTCCCTGTAAAAAGTTCTGCATTCTGCAAGGTTGTGCACGGGTATGGCAATGTGAAATGGTGTAACACTAGACATAGGTTATTTATTTATATAAAATTACATCAATTTATGATGCTAAAAAAGAAACAATTTGCTCATTTACTTCATCTTGGTGCATAGAGTGTCCAAGACCTTCCGTGGTAATCAGGGTACTGTCTTTCCAAGAGGCATTAACCTGTTCTGATGCGTGATATGGGGTAATGGTATCAAAGCGATCATGAAACAACAAGCCCGTTTTAGTATTCGTTTTTACGAATTTGGAAGAAGAAAATTCTTTTTGCGTCAAACCGAACCGTTCAAGAAAATATTCCTCTAATTCTCGGGCTACACGATTATTGAAACCTAGGAGTTCTTTGTAATGGCTGAAAATCTTATGATATTCAGAAGGTGAACCAACGGTTACTATTTTTTTAATATTTGGTTCTGGGTTCAGGTACTCATTGTACAGCGCAGTCATACCACCAACGGAATGCCCTACAAGATATTTGGGCGAATAGGTCGCTATCACTGTCTGTAAAGTTTGCGCATATAAGTGCACGTACATGTGGGTTCCGCTGGAATATCCGTGGGCCGGGGCGTCAAAAGCAATGATATTAAAATCTTTGGCTTGTAGTTTTTCTATGAGTTTGTGCCAGCGCCAGGCATTGCTCTCCCAACCATGAATCAGCACCACGGTTTCTTTGTAGCCTTTCCAACGGTAGGTTTGTATGGTGTGATCGGCAATATCAAGCTGCCTGTCTTTTGCTGAATCTAAATAGTCTTTTTGGTGCGGCAATACCCTTCCTTTTCTAACTTTAGAAAATATGAGGAACGCTTTTCTTGCCGCTTTCTTTGGAAGAATTAGCGCGTATAGGTTTAAGAATGCACCGTAAAGTTTCGGGATTAATTTGGTAAGTAGTTTTTTCATAGCAATAAGAGCCTAAAAATACGTAAAGCTTTTTATTTTGAAAGGTTCTAATACATAGTTCTGATTACTTATTTATATTGACTTTCATCGCAACATAAAGGGTAAAACTAGAAAGTGGTTAAAACGAAATAGATCAAGCTAAAAGTATGGGTCGCACACGAAAACCCTAGGGATATAAAAACTAAAAACGTTATGAATCCCTGTTCGCTTTATCCAAGCTAAAGGCAGGTGTGCAAATAGAAACATATTCGCAAGGTTCCTGGAACGGATTAGCATATTGAACCCGTACGTTCTTATTTATTTTAATGGATTCTCCTGCGTTTAAAATGATGGTTTCGTCACCTACAATAACCTGTTTTTTCCCTTTGACCACCAAGGTGTACTCGTCAAACTCTGGAGTTTGGGCAGGTTCGCTCCATCTTGGTGGCCCTATCATATGCGCAATGCTAAGATTTTTGTTACCGTCTGTAGCTTGGCCAAAGTGTTCGGCAATGTATTTATTATCTTCGGTGGGTACGATAAACGGCGACTGTTGAAGAGAAAATCTCATACTTATATTCAGTACTATTTAGCACTAACCCCATTTACTTTAAATTAAATCGATAAGGTTTGGCTGCTTTTAAGAAAGGTTTTTTATGGATTATCAATCCCATCCCACCATCATATATTTTATTTTGGCGTCATCCGGTATTTGTACTTCTTCAATGGCTGTATTCGTATTATAACGCAAACTTCCGGGAAGCTCAGCTTTATCTATAGTAAAATAAATATCGTTGTCTTTAAGTAGGATAACCACGTTATTTATCGAAGTGATTATCTTTTTTATTTCGAATTTCTCCTTGATATCCTTAAAGGTGCTTTTAATCGTGATCCCGTTTTCTGTTTGGAAGCGTGGGTCGTTTATTTTTACATTTTGCACCGTGGGAATACTGTCTAGATTAAGGGTGAGGGTTAGTAAATGGGAACCTCCTTTTTCGAAAATTTTTATTTTACTTGCTCCGCTGCCAAAATTGAGTTTTACTGTATCCATAACTAAAGAGTCCTCGGCGTAAATGAGCTCAAGGTCCCGTGCAAGGCTTTCTTTGTCTAGCTTTCCAATATGATGTGAAGAGATTAAGAAATTAGGATTTTTTTCCTTTTGGCACTGGATAGCCAGTAAACAGAAAAGAATAATGATGATTGATTTGATTGATTTCATTAAGAAAGACTCTATTTTTAAGGTTGATTGATTAGCGCATTACTTTTTTAAGTACACCCAGTACACCTCTTATAAATGTGGCACTTGTGAGTACTTTAATTACTGGGTTCATGCGTGTGCTGGTTCTGGAACTTGTTTTTCTTGCCGTGGGTTTCGCTTTCTGCATTTCTGCTACAGCTTCTGCTTTTTCAATTTTCTCGTTTAGGATTTCGTAGGCACTTTCACGGTCTATCACCTCTCCATATTTTTTTACGAGATCGGATTTTTGAATAACTTCCTTAAGTTCTTTATCAGAAAGTATATCCATGCGACTCATCGGTGCTCTTAACAAGGTTGCTGCAAGAGGTGTCGGTCTTCCTTTTTCGTCTAATGCGGAAATTAACGCTTCCCCGATTCCTAAGGAAGTAAGTACCTCCTTAGTGTTGTAAAATTCCGAAATAGGGTAGTTCTCCGCAGTGAGTTTTATAGCTTTTCGGTCTCTGGCGGTAAATGCTCTTAATGCGTGTTGTACTTTTAGTCCCAATTGGGCCAAAACTTCATTTGGAACATCTGTTGGGTTTTGGGTAACGAAATAGAGTCCGATTCCTTTAGATCTTATTAATTTTACAATACTTTCTATTTGATCTAATAACGCTTTTGATGCTTCTTTAAAAATAAGATGCGCCTCATCAATAAAAAGAATTAGCTCTGGTCTGTCGCTATCACCTTGCTCAGGAAAGCTATCGTAGATTTCTGCCAACAAGCTCAACATAAAAGTCGAAAAAAGCTTGGGGCGGTCTTGAATGTCTGTCAGTCTAAGGATATTAATATAACCTCTACCGTTCTCGTCTATTCTTGTTAGGTCATCTACCTCAAAAGACTTCTCCCCAAAGAACAGATCAGCACCTTGTTGTTCTAGTTCTATGATTTTTCTAAGTATGGTTCCGGTAGAACTGGTAGAGATACGGCCATAGTCCTTGGCGAATTCTGTTTTTCCAGCTCCGGTTGCATACTGTAGTACTTTTTTAAAGTCCTTTAAATCCAATAATGGTAATTTATGATCATCACAATATTTGAATGCTACTGCTACGATACCTTCTTGGGTTTCCGTTAAGTCTAAAATACGCGATAATAGGGTAGGGCCGAATTCCGAAACCGTTGCCCTCATTTTTACGCCATCTTGTTCAGATAGGGAAAGGATTTCAACAGGAAAACTTTTCGCCTCAAAAGGGATGCCTATTTTAACATGGCGCTCGTCTATCTTTGCATGCCCGGCGCTGGGTTTTGCCAATCCACTTAAATCCCCCTTTAAGTCCATTAGTAAAACCGGGATGCCTTTTTCAGACAGGTTTTCCGCCAATACCTGCAATGTTTTTGTTTTACCGGTTCCCGTTGCACCGGCAATAAGACCGTGGCGATTTAAGGTCTTTAAGGGTATTTTTACAAGGGCATCTGTCACGGCCTCTTCGTTAAGCATTGCTGCCCCCATGGTTATAAAATCGCCTTTGGTAGTGTACCCTTCCTGAATATGTGAAAAGAACTCTTCTTTGGAACCCATGTTGTTAATTTTGTATAAAAATAGCTGATTTTAAGGAATGTGAAAGCACATTTTCTTCGGTGTTATCAAATGTAATTAACAGGAGTACTTATCTCATTGAAGTTCAACGCTCTTTTAGTAATAAATACGACCCTTCTGTTATTAATTTTTAGAAATTGTTATGCTTATCTTTACCCGATGGAAAAACAAGAGGTACTTGCTTTGGTAAATAAAGGTATTATGCTTCCGTTAATGGAAGAGTTTTATACCATTCAAGGCGAAGGTTTTCATAAAGGAACAGCTGCGTATTTTATACGTGTTGGTGGCTGCGATGTAGGGTGTCATTGGTGCGACGTTAAGGAGAGTTGGAATGCCGATACCCACCCGCCTACTAATATTGATCAAATAGTGGAGAACGCCGCCATGTATTCCGATACTATCGTTGTTACCGGTGGAGAGCCACTAATGTGGGACATGGCGCCGCTGACCACTGCATTAAAGGCTAAGCAGTTAAAAACCCATATAGAAACCTCTGGTGCGTACACCTTAAGTGGAGATTGGGATTGGATCTGTCTTTCTCCAAAAAAGAACAAACTGCCAGAAGGTAGGATATATGATGAGGCGCACGAGCTTAAGGTGATTGTCTATAATAAGCACGACTTTATTTTTGCCGAAGAGCAGGCAGAAAAAACCAATACTGATTGTATTTTATATCTGCAACCGGAGTGGAGTGTTCGGGATAAGGTTACACCCTTGATAGTCGCTTATGTAATGAAAAATCCTAAGTGGAAGGTGTCTCTGCAAACACACAAGTATTTGAATATTCCTTAGAAAGGAAAACTTTATTAAATCGTAAACGTAGCTGTTTGAATCGCAATAGGTAAACGATCAGGGTACGAGTATAGTTTGGGTTTATCTCCCACCATTTGCCTTTAAGTCTAGCACACACTCCGCGTCTAAAGCTACGGTATTGCCTTTTGCGGTATTTGACCGCAACATTGTTAGTACAGTGGTTCCAGATAAATTACAAGTTGCATTTAGTCCTTTTTTTGCACTATTACTTTTTCCTGTACCACTTCCGAATTGAAGTTCCGCTCTCATCAGACAACCGGCAATGTTACAATGGTTTTCAGCTGCGGAGTCTTCATGATCGTTCACCATAGCAGAACCTAGGTTCACTAGTCCGAACAAATGGCCAAACTCGTGGTTCAATGTCGCAGACTCTATATCTGCAACGGTGATTAATGGATTTTGTGATGCTAATCTTCTAATGGTATTTTCATAGATAATCATAGAAGTGTTTCTGTATACGGCGCCTACTGTTAATAGGCCTTCGGAAAAATCATCTCCATTTGAAGGGACATCGGCAAAATAAATATAAACTGCTAAAGTTTTACCGTTGTTGTAAGCCGTTCTGTTTTCTTGTTCTAGATCTGCAATTTGTTGAAGTTCCAAATCTTCTTGTCCCGAAGAATCCAGTTCTAGATAGGTTACTTCAATATCTTGTTTAAAGGTATATTGTTTAAGAAAATCGGTAAACTGAGAGATAGCGCTTTGTGTAGGCCTAAAACCGGAAACATAGGCAACCTCGATCAACATTTTGTCAAAATTTGTATTGGAAAGAATGTCGTTTGCCGAATCTCCGGTACTTTGCAGATTTGCGGTTTTATCAACATTTGTAGTTTCAGAATCCTCGTTCGAATTATTTTTGGTGCAGGCCAATAGCAGGCTACAAATTGCAAGGGCCAATACAAGTTGGAACTTCTTCATATTTAATTTTATGCCATTACAACGCAAAAAGCGTGCCTTGTATTACTTGTTTAGTGCTAATCTTGCCAAATATTCATAATGTTCACCTTTAAAGACCAGTTCGCAAGTAAGACCATTAAAAATTGCGGCTCTTTGTAAGGTGTTAAAATCGAGGTAAATCCAAGGGAATTCATCGCCTTTTACCTTTTTATACTCCATTGTAAAACGAACCTCACCGTAATATGCCACATCATCCGGAATCCAATACCCCCCAGCTTCATCAGTTTCGAACATATAAATAATATCGCTAGAATCCAAGATAATCTGGCCTTCTTTATGTAATAGTGATTTTAATTTGTTTAAAAATTCATCGATATTTTTTAGTTGACCGCTAATTCCAATTCCGTTCATAAGAAGTAGTAGGGTGTCAAAAGTGTCGTGTTCAAAATCAAGGATGCTACCCTGATAGCAATTGCGTATTCCTCTATTTTCGCATACCGTTACGGCTCCAGGGGAACGGTCTAAACACGAAACTTTAAATCCTTCTTTTTGCAAGTATAAACCGTGGTTACCTGCTCCGCATCCTATATCTAGTACGGTTCCCTTACATAGTGCTAGAGCTTTTTTTTCAAGTTCGGGCATTTGCCCATAATCCCTAAAAAGATAGGGGAGTGGTAGTATATCTTTTTCGTCTAATGAAGAATAGGTGATAATGTCCTCACTGTAGTTTCCATTATAGAAATCCAGTAATGCAGTGCCTAGTATATCTTTTTCCAAACTGATTGTTTTACGGTACAAAAATCCCTTTTTTTGGAACTACTTCCCTAGTTTTGAACTGAAACTTTTATGAGATGGAAAAAATTGTAGCGGAATTACCTTTAAAGGCTAGGGAGAAACATGCGGAGAATACCAAGTTTTTTACAAAACTCAAAAAAAAGGTTCCTAAGAAACTTGATTATCTCATGGAGGAATTACATCAAGAAGAATTTAAGCGAACTGATTGCTTAACATGCGCCAATTGCTGTAAAACTACGGGACCACTTTTTACCAATTCGGATATTGACCGTATTGCAAAACACCTTCGTTTAAAACCTCAAAAGTTTGTTGAAAGCTATCTAAAGTTAGATCAAGAAAATGACTATGTGTTGCAGCAAGTGCCCTGTGCTTTCTTAAGCGCAGATAACTACTGTTCTATTTATGAGGTTAGGCCAAAAGCATGTCGTGAGTTTCCGCATACCAACCGTAAAAAGTTTCAACAGATTAGCAATCTTACTTTAAAGAATGTTGCAATTTGTCCCGCTGCATATAATATTGTGGAGGAAATGAAAAAGCGACTAAAAAGTTAGCGGTGTTAATGAATATAAAAAATATTTTTTACAATGGTATTAAAAGTTAAGTACCAATCTACTATCTAAATTATTATATTTAGCACATGGAACAGTTGATTACCTATTTTGAAAGCATACCCCCATTACATAGGACGTTAATTCTGGTAGGAGGCATTACTTTTTTCTGGATTTTGGAGGGTATTGTACCTTTATTCAGCATTAAATATAAAAAGTGGAAACACGCACTACCCAACCTATTTTTTACTTTAACGACTATCATTGTCAATTTTCCATTAGCCTTTTTATTGCTAAAAACTTCTGATTGGGCTGTCGCTAATAATTTTGGAGTTATTAATTGGATGCCGGAAATGCCTTTATGGCTTTACGTGGTACTTGGCGTAATGCTTCTGGATTTAATTGGGGCATATATGGCGCATTTGGTTGAGCATAAGGTAAAACCTCTTTGGATGGTACATTTGGTGCACCATTCCGATCATAATGTAGATACTACAACGGCCAACAGGCACCATCCTTTGGAAAGCCTTATTAGATATTTCTTTACTTTGATTGGGGTGTTTTTAGTTGGTGCGCCGGTTGGTATTATTATGTTGTATCAAAGTCTATCCGTTGTACTATCTCAATTTAACCATGCCAATATTAAGTTGCCTTCAAATGTTGATAAAGCGATAAGTTGGGTGCTGATTTCACCGGATATGCATAAGGTACACCATCATTATAAACTGCCCTATACCGATTCTAATTACGGGAATATCTTTTCTATTTGGGACCGTATGTTCGGCACGTATATGGAGTTTGATCGCGATAAAATTGTTTACGGTGTAGATACCTTTCCAGATCAAAAAGAAAATTCCAGTATCAAAGGTTTGTTGAAACAACCATTTCACAAGTATAGAAAACCAACAACAAGTTAGCCTAAACGGGATATTAGTGTAGTGTTAAAATTTGAAAAATACTATTTTACATAGGTTATGAACAAGAATAAACAAAATGGCTCAAAATTAGGTTTGATTATTGGTATTGCAGGGGTGTTCTTAATCCTGTCCGAAGAATGGTTCATAGGTATTGCCGGTACGGTCGCAAGCACCGGATTGGCAATTAAAGCGTACACAGATTCAAAATCTTCCGAATAGCGCGATGTTAGGTCAATGTCGATTTTATATTACTCGTACCTCAAATACTTCTTCCTAATCAACTTGAATTTTTCTAAATCTGCTAGCCAGGTCGCTTTTATTTCTTTTTCGGATAAGCCCGCTACTATCTGTTTTTGAAGTGTTTCCGTGCCTGCGTGTTTTGTAAATCCAGAAGTAAGAAAAAATTTGGACTTTTCCGTTGTATTGTAATAGGCATCCATAATCCACTTTAGCGACACTTCCTTCATTCTTGGTATGTCCGATAAATCTTTACCATAACAAGTTTTTCCTTCTTCTTTTGGATACTTAGAACCAAAATTAGGTTGAGGCACATAACTGAAGTCATATTGCGTGGAATCCATGAAAGAAGCCCCATAGCGTTGAAATTGGAATTCTGTTCCCCGACCTGCATTTACATTTGTGCCCTCGAACAAACCCAAACTAGGATATAAATGGATGGCGGTATTGTTAGGTAAGTTAGGGGAGGGCCGTATTGGAAGATGATATGCCATATTATGCGACCAGTTTTGGAGTGGAATTACCGTTAAATCCGCTTTTTTCATGCCTTCTAACCATCCTTCTTCATTGATCATGTGGGCGTATTCCCCTATCGACATCCCGTATACCAGAGGAATTTCTGTCATACCCAAAAATCCGGTATACTCTTTTTCCATAGTAGGGCCATCTACATAATGTGCATTGGGATTGGGACGGTCCAATACCATAACCGGTATATTCTTTTCTGCACACGCCTCCATAACCAGTTGTAATGTGGCGATATAGGTATAAAAACGTACACCAACATCTTGAATATCGAACAACACTAAATCCAGGTCATCTAAATGTTCTTGGGATGGTTTTCTGTTTTTTCCGTGAAGCGAAATTAACGGGAGTCCAGTTTTACTGTCTACGTCGTCTGCTACCTTTTCTCCAGCATCTGCTTGTCCCCTAAACCCATGTTCTGGAGCAAATACTTTCTGAATATCAATTTCAAGTGCTAACAGGGAATCAACAAGGTGTGTATGCCCCACTTTTTTAAATATAACGCTGGTTTGGTTGGCTACGACTGCTATTTTTTTATTTCGTAATAGGGGGAGGTAGGCTTCTGTTCGGTTTGCGGCCACGGTAATTGGTGGAGCTAGTTCAATTGAAGAAATGGAACTATTCGCCATCGTTTTGTCTTTGGGCGTTTTGTCCCGGTTTCCGCATCCGCAACAAATCAGAAACGATAATAAAACTGTATTTTTGAACTTGGATATAAATAGCATCATTTGAACTTAGAGTATTTTATTGCCAAACGGCTTATTACGGGTAAGGAACATAAAATTAGTATTTCCGCACCAATAATAAAAATAGCCATTGCAGCCATTGCTTTGGGCTTGGTAATGATGTTGATTGCCATTGCTACAGGTGTTGGGCTCAAATACAAAATAAGGGAAAAGGTGACGGCCTTTAACGGGCATGTTCAGATTTACAATTACGATAATAACAACTCGGAAGTCTCTGTGGTTCCTGTATCTAAAAACCAAGAATTTTATCCAAGTTTTGATAGTGTTGATGGCATTGTGCATATGCAAGCGGTGGCAACCAAAGCTGGTATCATTAGAACAGCAGAAACCTTTGAGGGAATTATCGCCAAAGGTGTAGGTGATGATTACAATTGGGGAGCCTTGGAACAATTTTTGGTTGCCGGCGAACTACCTAATTATAATGATGCTTTGAACAGTGATGTTTTAATCTCCAAGCTCATGGCCAATAGGTTGAACTTAAGCTTAGGCGACTCTTTTTTTACTTTTTTCCTTAAAAATGAAGATGCCAATACGCTACCCAATCAACGGAAATTTATAGTTAAGGGGGTTTATGATAGTGGATTTGAGGAGATAGACGAGCTCTTTATCTTTGTAGATATACGGCATATACAGCGTATGAATAAATGGAGCGATGATCAGGTAGGGAATTTTGAAATATTTTTGGAGAGTTTCGATGATATAGACGAAAAAAGCAAGTTGATTTATAACAAGACCTTGTCCGATTTGGATACCAAGACCCTAAAGGATAAATACCGTAATATTTTCGAATGGATAGGTCTTTTCGACTTTAATATTGCTTTAATTATAGGTATTTTAATAGTTGTTTGCGGCTTTAATATGATTACTGCATTATTGGTGCTCATTTTGGAACGCACTCCTATGATAGGTGTGCTTAAAGCTTTAGGTAGTAATAATTGGAGTATACGTAAGGTCTTTTTGTATAATGCGGCTTATCTCATAGGAAAAGGTTTGTTTTGGGGAAATGTTATTGGTTTGGGAATTATTTATATCCAAGCGGTTTTTAAACCTTTTAAATTCCCTAATCCTAAGGAGTATTACATAGAGTATATTCCAGTACATATGGATATGATGACGGTTTTAATCTTAAATATAAGTGTTATGGTGCTTTGTATTTTAATGTTGTTGGTACCATCCTATATCATTACAAAGATTACACCGGTAAAAGCTATTCGTTTTGAATAGTCAAAAAAAGATAATTACAAAATTCGCTAGCTGAAAGAATTTTTTACTTGAATAAATTAGGGTTCGCTTTTATAAGATTGATATACCATCAATCTATAACAGAACAAGGCAAATAAAATGGAGTACGCAGAAAATATTTTAGGGACCATTGGTAATACGCCTATGGTAAAGATGAATAAATTAACGGCTGAATTACCCTGTTTGGTTTTGGCAAAATACGAAACCTTTAATCCAGGCAATTCGGTGAAAGACCGCATGGCCTTGCAAATGATACAAGATGCGGAAGAAGCAGGTGTGTTAAAACGAGGCGGTACCATTATCGAAGGAACCTCTGGGAATACAGGTATGGGGCTTGCTTTAGCGGCTACTATAAAAGGTTACAAGATGATTTGCGTAATCAGCGACAAACAATCTAAGGAAAAAATGGATATTCTTAGGGCAGTAGGTAGTGAGGTACATGTATGTCCTACCAATGTGGCTCCGGAAGATCCTAGAAGTTATTACAGTACCGCAAAAAGATTGGCAACGGAAATCCCCAATTCTTGGTATGTAAATCAATATGATAATCCTTCTAACTGTAAAGCACATTTTTTAAGTACCGGGCCAGAAATCTGGGAGCAGACAGATGGTAAGGTCACGCATTTTGTAGTGGGTGTAGGTACTGGTGGTACGATTTCCGGGGTGGGTTCGTACTTAAAAATGAAGAATCCTAAGGTTAAGATCTGGGGAGTGGATACCTACGGTTCGGTATTTAAAAAATACCATGAAACTGGAATTTTCGACGAAAAAGAAATCTACCCTTACATAACGGAAGGTATTGGGGAAGATATTCTGCCTTTGAACGTTAATTTTAGTGTCATTGATGGTTTTACCAAGGTTACCGATAAGGATGCCGCAATATACACGCAGCGTTTGGCCAAAGAAGAAGCCATGTTCTTAGGGAATTCTGCCGGAGCGGCTATAAAAGGATTGCTACAGCTGAAAGAACATTTTACCAAAGACGATGTAGTGGTGGTGCTTTTTCATGATCATGGCAGTAGATATGTAGGAAAGATGTTTAATGACGATTGGATGAAAGCTCAAGGGTTTTTAGACTAGTGAATTAAAAATATAACAGCTTAAAATAAATTATATGTCAGTATCAAAAATTGTTTTTGCCTTTTTATGTTTTTGCTTTTTAGCTTCGGTTTCAGCTCAAAATTTATCTAAGACAGAAAAGAAAATTGTTAAAAGTATAGAAGCGAATAATGCAGCGGCTATCGGTTTTTTGGAAAGGGTTGTCAACATCAATAGTGGTACATTAAATCTGTCCGGTGTTACGGAGGTAGGTAAAGTTTTTGGCAACGCTTTCGAAGATATAGGGATGGAGACCACGTGGGTTCCCATGCCTTCAGAAATGAACCGTGCAGGCCATCTTTTTGCCGAAACTAAAGGGAAGAAAGGAAAAAAATTATTGCTCATAGGTCATTTAGATACTGTTTTTGAAGAAGATAGTCCCTTTCAAACGTTTACTATGATCAACGATAGTGTGGCGCACGCCCCTGGCGGAAATGATATGAAAGGCGGTAACGTGATTGTATTATATGCTTTAAAGGCGTTAAAGGAAAACGGGTTGTTGGATCAAGGGCAGGTTATAGTTGCTTTCACGGGAGATGAAGAAAGTACGGGCGACCCGCTAGATATCAGCAGAAAGGATTTGATCGATGCCGCTAAACGCAGTGATATTGCATTAGGGTTTGAGACTTCTACCGGATTCAATTACGCAACTGTAGCCCGCAGGGGGGCATCTGGGTGGAAAGTTGAGGTAACGGGAAAACGTGCCCATTCTTCCGGTGTTTTTAGCGAAAATACTGGTGCTGGAGCTATTTTTGAAATGTCACGTATTTTACACCGGTTTTATACAGATGTGAAAGGTGAAGATTTGTTGACCTTTAATCCAGGCACCTTAATGGGTGGTACGTTTGTGGAATATGACGAAGCTACGAGTAAAGGAACAGTATTTGGAAAAACCAATGTAGTAGCACAAAAGGCTGAGGTTAGGGGGGGGCTTCGTTTTATTTCCGAAGAGCAAAAAGATCGCGCTCGCAATAAAATGAGGGAGATCGTTTCCGAAAATTTACCTCAGACGTCAGCAACTATAAGCTTTGATGATAGCTATCCTGCCATGCGCCCAAAAGAAGAAAATTTAGATTTGTTGAAGCAGTTGAACAAGGTAAGTCAGGATTTGGGACAGGGAGAGGTACTCGCGTATGATCCTGGAAAACGAGGTGCCGCGGACACTTCGTTCGTAGCGGATTATGTAGCTTGTTTAGATGGTCTGGGAACCATGGGTAAGGGCGCGCATACTCCTCAGGAAAGCGTTAACCTTAATTCAATAGAGGCCCTGACCAAGAGAACCGCCTTGTTGATTTACAGGTTGATACATCAATAAATAACATTTTAGTCTAAGATAAAACGGTGTTGAGAAATAGTTTTTTGCTCGGTAGTGGTTTTGATTTTTGCTTATTCAGGGAAATTTTGCCTAAATACCCTGTTATTTGTCATGTATGATATCCTTTTGGTATCTTAGGTAAAAAGTAAACTTATGAAAACACTTACCTCACGCCGTTCTTTGTTTTTAAATGGTCTTACACTAGTAATCCTATTACTGTTTCTTTTTAATTGTAGTTCGGATGATCCAATTCCTACAGAACCGAAGGAAACTCAGGAGGAAGAAGAAACCATAATTCCAGTCGAAGACAGGCTTCCCCTAGTTGCTATTTCCACTAACGGAAATCAAATTGTAGACGAACCTAAGGTTGATGCCAACTTTACCGTAACCGAAGCCGGTGATATAAGCTATTCTGGTAGAATGGGCATAGAAATTAGGGGCGCGTCGTCCCAATTATTTCCAAAAAAATCCTTTGGTTTTGAAACTAGGGATGATGCCAATGAAGATTTGGATGCTTCCGTTCTAGGTTTTCCAGAAGAGGAAGACTGGATATTGTATGCACCGTATAGCGATAAATCACTAATGCGCAATATGTTGATTTACGACCTATCTCGCGATATTGGTCAATATGCCAGCAGGACCAAATTTGTAGATGTTGTTATAGATGATTTTTATCAGGGTGTTTATGTCTTTATGGAGAAACTAAAACGAGACTCGAATCGGATAGACATTAATAATCTTAAGGAGGACGAAAATTCTGGGGAAGATCTTACGGGTGGATATATCTTAAAGATAGACAAGACCGCAGGTTCTAACTTGGGAGAAGGGTATAACGATCTGAATTCTTTTGTTTCTGGCATTAGCCCACCAAATTCCACTTTGGGACAAGAGATTAATTTTATGTACGAGGAGCCGGATGCGGAGGATATTACTATGGAACAGAAAGCATATATATCCAATTACGTAGGTCAGTTTGAGAGTGCTTTGGCATCTGATGATTTTATGAATTCCGAAACAGGTTATGAAGCCTATATTGATGTAGATAGTTTTATAGATTTCTTTTTGCTTAACGAGCTTTCCAATAATGTAGACGGTTATCGTTTAAGTACATTTATGCACAAGGATAAGAACGCAAAGTTAAAAATGGGTCCTATTTGGGATTTTAATCTTGCTTTTGGTAATGCCGATTACTGCGGGGGTGGAAACAGTAATGTTTGGGCATTTAGATTTAATGAACGTTGCCCGGAAGATTTTTGGCAGGTCCCATTTTGGTGGGAACGTTTATTGGAAGATCCGGTTTATGTGTCAAAACTAAAATCTAGATGGAACGAGCTTAGAGGGAGTAGCTTATCCGACGGGGCGATCTTTTCAAAAATAGATGCTTATGTAAATGTCTTAAATACGGCTGGCGCTGTACAAAACAACTTTACTGTTTGGCCTATTATAGGGATTTATGTTTGGCCCAATAATTTTGTAGGCAATAGTTATACGGAAGAATTGGGATATCTAACCAATTGGGTTGAAGATAGATTACAATGGATGGATACGGAGATTGAAAGATTGTAAGGTACTATATAGAATAATATGAGCCAAAGCAATAATTGGAATACCCTTTAACTGAAATAGCATCAGTATGAACAATAATCTTGTGCTAACACTTAATAACCAAACTGTAAAGATTGAAGCAGGGGAATTGGTGGGTTATAAGGTATCGGATTATGAGTTTATTCATCAAAAAGGAAGTCCCGGATGGCGAAATTCTGATACCGAGATGTTTCCTATAATCGGCCCTACCGAAAGTGCCAATTTTAGGGTACGGACACCTAAAGGGGAAGCGATTCAAGATCAACATGGATTATTGCGGGAACTAATGTATGGGCTCAAAGAAAAAACAATAACCAAAGCTGTTTTTTCCAAACATTACAAAGCAAATACCTTTATTAAAAACTCCAAGTATCCGAAGAAATCTACTGAGCCGGAGCTAGCTTGGCCCTACGATTTTGAATTTACGAAAACCTTTCTGCTTTCAAATGAAGGTCTACAGATTACGTTTACTATAACAGGGGAAAAAGGGATGCCTTTTATGTTGGGTTATCATCCAGCATTTAAATTAAACGCGAATACGACGGCAATTCAAACAAAAGGTAAACACATTACTCTGAACGAGGTGATGGCTGTTGGTAGTAGGGCGCTCCATGTAGCTAATTGTACTAAGGTGGTATTGTTGGATTCCCAATCTATTGAAATTAGTACGACGGGCTTTTCGGATTTTATGCTTTGGACAGAAGTGGATACGATGATCTGTATAGAGCCTATTACGTTTTATCCGTATGCAGTAGTACAAGAAAACCTGCAGGAAGGATTTATAAATTTGGACACTGATAAGAAGGTCTATTCCGTATTTTTGCGACCTGTTATTTAAATACTATAGGCAACCGACAATGAAAAATTTATTTTCTTTTATGTTATTATTATTTTGTGCTGTTGGTTCTTCGCAGTCTAATGGTGATTCTTTTGCATACTACAAAGAGATTCCATCGGCTCCAAAAGAGTATACTCCAGGATCTATTGTTGCAAGAATGATCGATGGTTTAGGATTTAGATATTACTGGGCAACAGAGGGTTTAAAGCATACGGATTTGAATTATGTGCCAAGTTCAGGGGCGCGGTCTTTGGAAGAAACCTTGGATCATATTTACGGACTTTCCAAAACCATTGCTAATTCTGCTAATCAAGTGCCAACGGATTTTACTTTAGAACAGTCCAAAATGACTTTTGAAGAAACACGAAATGCTACTTTAGAAAACTTTAGGATGGCAAGCGCCCTATTTTTGAAATCCAAAGACATATCAAAACATGCCATTGTTTTTAAGCGTGATACCGGTAGTTCAGAATTCCCATTTTGGAATCACATAAATGGCCCTATTGAAGATGCAGTTTGGCACGCTGGCCAGGTAGTTCTGCTAAGAAGGTCATCGGGAAATCCAATAAACCCTAAGGTAAATGTCTTTTTGGGAACACTCAACGAGTAATTGAATCTTGTGTGACCAACTACGTTTTTGTTTTATATGACCGGTCTTTAATTGTGTAACTTTGCGATGTGAACAGATTCTTGCCATTTTTACAATGGGTCGCGACCTATAAGAAAAGCTATTTCGCAAAAGATCTTGTAGCCGGGCTAACCGTCGGTATTGTATTAGTGCCACAAGCTATGGCCTACGCTATGATTGCTGGCTTACCTCCTGTTTATGGCCTATATGGCGCCTTTTTGCCGGTGCTTACCTATATGTTTCTTGGGACTTCCAGAAAGATAGGTGTAGGTCCGGTAGCGATGGATTCACTTCTCGTAGCGGCAGGGTTGGGTACATTGTCCGTAACTGGACCGGAACATTACATTGCTATGGTGGCCGTATTGGCATTTCTGGTAGGTGCTATCCAATTGATTTTGGGTTTGTTTCGGATGGGTTTTCTTGTGAATTTTCTTTCCAAACCTGTCATTAGCGGATTTACATCCGGGGCAGCTATAATCATTATTCTTAGTCAGCTCAAACATCTTTTGGGTACAGGTTCGCCAAATGGAGGTAGTAAATTTCAAACCCTTTTATTGGATACGTATTATTTTGTTTCAGAAATTAATCCGTATACCTTATTTGTTGGCTTTTTAGGAATCTTTTTCATCGTTGTTTTTAAAAAATGGAATCCTCGTATTCCCGGAATTTTAATTGTGGTAGCATTTGCAATGATAGCAACCTATTTCCTTAAACTTGGCAATTACGGTATTGCCTTGGTAGGTACAGTACCAAGTGGATTGCCAAATTTTGTGATGCCTGACTTGCAATGGGAAAGTGCTGAGCAATTATGGCCTATTGCACTCGCTTTAGCTTTGGTAGGCTATTTGGAAGCCATCTCCATCGGTAAGGCATTGGAAGCAAAAAGTGGGGAGGAGACCATAGATGCAAATCAGGAACTATTGGCTTTGGGGTCTTCCAATGTAGTAGGGTCGTTCTTTCAAGCGTATCCAGTAACCGCTAGTTTTTCTCGATCGGCAATTAATGAGCAGTCCGGTGCTAAAACTAATTTGGCAGCACTGTTTAGTGTTATTCTCGTAGTACTTACCTTATTATTTTTAACTCCAATTTTTCAATTTTTACCCAATACAATACTCGCAAGTATCATTATGGTATCTGTTTTTAGTTTAATTGATATAGGTTATGCCAAGAATCTTTGGAATAACAGGCGTGACGAATTTGTTGTGCTATTAATAACCTTTTTGGCAACGCTATTTTTAGGAATAAAGGAAGGTATATTTATTGGAATGTTGAGTTCTTTGTTATTAATGGTGTATAGAACTTCTAACCCTCATTTTGCAGTGTTAGGAAATATAAAAAATTCGGACTATTATAAAAATATACAGCGGTTTTCGGATGAAATTGAGGTTAGGGATGACTTGTTGATTGTAAGGTTTGACGCTCAATTATATTTTGGAAATGCTACCTTTTTTAAAAGTCAATTACTAAAACAAATAAAACGAAAAGGGCCACTATTAAAAGGTGTAATAGTAAACGCCGAGGCAATTAATTATATAGATTCCACGGCTGCGGAGATGTTAACAAAAACCATTCGTGAAGTCCATGATTTAGGACTTCAATTTTATATAGCAGGGGCAATTGGCCCAACACGAGACGTTATCTTTAGCAGCGGTATTATAAATGAACTACACCGAGAATACCTCTTTGTGAAAACTAAGGAGGCCGTAAGCTTCTTTGATAATCCAAATGCCGTATCGGAAGTAAGCTCCCGAGTGGCGTATGAAAACAGATGTAAAATTAGTAACTAAGAGGGCTCTAGATTTTATAATAAGTAACTTTTAAGGATGTAATAATATGAAAATAGAACAGATATACACGGGATGTTTGGCCCAAGGTGCATATTATATAGAAAGCAAGGGAGAAGTAGCAATCATTGATCCCTTAAGGGAAATAACTCCTTATTTAGAGCGCGCAAAAGATGATAATGCAAAAATCAAATATATTTTTGAGACTCATTTTCATGCCGATTTTGTGAGTGGCCACGTTACCTTGTCTAAAGAAACGGGAGCTCCAATTATATTTGGCCCTACTGCCAATCCTTCTTTTGAAGCGATTATAGCCACTGATGGTCAGGAATTTAAATTGGGACAATTAACAATTAAGGCAATACATACCCCTGGGCATACGATGGAAAGCACTACTTATCTCTTAAAGGATGAAAAAGGCAAAGACTATGCTATTTTTTCCGGTGATACTTTGTTCCTAGGAGATGTCGGAAGACCTGATTTAGCTCAAAAGGGAGCGCATCTAACACAGGAACAACTGGCAGAGACCTTATATGACAGTCTACGAAATAAGATTATGCCCTTGGCCGACGATGTTATTGTATATCCTGCTCACGGTGCAGGTTCGGCCTGTGGGAAGAATATGATGAAGGAAACCGTAGACACTTTAGGCAATCAAAAAAAGATGAATTACGCCTTACGAGCGGATATGACCAAACAAGAATTTGTTAAAGAAGTAACGGATGGACTTTTGCCTCCACCTAAATACTTTCCCTTGAACGTAAAAATGAACAAAGAGGGTTATGAGGATATTGCCGAGGTCTTGGATAGAGGAACCACCGCAATGTCACCGGAAGAATTTGAGTTGGCGGCTAACACCACCGAGGCTTTAGTTTTAGATGTAAGGCATCAAAACGAGTTCGTACAGCACCACATTCCACGCTCCATTTTTATTGGCCTTAACGGAGATTTTGCACCTTGGGTGGGTGCCTTGGTGGCAGATACCAAACAACCCTTGCTTTTGGTAATACCCGAGGGTAAGGAAGAGGAGGCGATTACAAGATTGTCCAGGGTTGGTTTCGATGGAACCGTCGGTTATCTTAAAGGCGGTATGGATGCCTGGTTGGCTGCTGGTAAGGAAACGGACTATATTACTTCGGTAACCGCTAAAAAAGTAAAAGAGCAATTGGCAACGAATAAGATTCCTGTGTTTGACGTACGTAAAGAAGGAGAGTTTGCTTCCGAACATCTTTTAGATGCCACCCATACGCCACTAAGTAACATCAATGCCTATTTATCAGATTTTCCTAAGGACGGTACTTTCTTTTTGCATTGTGCTGGAGGTTATCGTTCTGTAATAGCGGCATCAATCTTAAAGAGTAGGGGCATTCATAATCTTATAGATGTAACTGGCGGTTTTGGTGCACTAAAAACTGAAGGACTTTCTATGACGGAGTATGTATGTCCATCTACCTTGTAAACCTGATATTTATCATTTTTTAGAAGAATAGCGCTATGTAATTTTACATCATGGTTAGTACTTTCAAAGGCTTGTAATTGGGTTTCCTTATCATCATAAATTTATTATAAGGAACGCTAGGTGGGACATTAGTACATAAGTGATGAAAAAAAATATGGGAGTTTTCGATAGAACGATTCGTACTATAATTGCAGCTATTGGAAGCCTGTTGGTGTACTTGGGTTTGGTACAAGTTTCGTCGGCATATGTGCTTATGACCGTAGTTGCAATATTCGTTCTTACTAGTATCGTAGGTTTTTGCCCTTTTTACGGTGTTTTCGGTTTACATACCAATCTTCTTAAAATAAACAATCTAATTAATATACTATGCATACATTTTATCCCCTGGTCAATTGGAGTAACGGAATTATAATGATAGGTGTTTTTGCCTTGGTCTGTGTAATTTTAATAGCTATTCTGGTCAGTTTTATAAATAGCGAAAGAAAAAAGTAGCGGACGAAACCTTTTTAAGTAATAGCATCCTATTTGTTTTACTGGAATACCTTTTACTATGGTTTTGGCGCTAGTATTTAATCCGCATAGGGTTGGTTTTTGTAAAATGCAAGAGCGCTGAAATTTCTTCGTTCAATTAAAAGGCCATCTTGGGCAATCATTATTTTAATATTGAAAGACTTTTAGCTCAAAAAGCCGAATCTGTAAATGCTGGATACTATAGTCATAGCATTGCAATGAAAGAATACCGCTACTATGCTGTTCTCCATTTTAGTTAAAATTAGATGACATTATCAATTTAGTTCTTAAAGGTCTACAGTAAGTGTATGGTATGATTTAGTGGTAATAGGCACTTTTAGATTGGCTAAAAGTTAAGACGTTGCGTTTTTTCTATTGATGATAATATATTAAATTTAAGAGGTGGGTTTTTCACAATTTGTTATTATTGAACACGATAACAGTATTTTTAAAAATTGTTAAGAAAAACTTAACTAAAGTAATAACGATGTTAAATTAATTAGTAACTTTAAATTGGCAGGGTATTACGGTGATGATTAAAAATTTCATAGAACGGATCGGAGTAATGAATTGTATTTTACTTCTAGTGGTCTTATCAATTATTGTTGTTTCTGAAGTGCTTTTTATTAGTGGTAAAAAGCTCGACGCTATTTTTATAGCCTTTTGGGCGCCAACTATCCTAGGGTTTATGAATTATTTTAAAGGAAAAAGGTAGTGGATTTTGTATTAATGTACTCCATATTTGTAGGGATCATTTTTGTGGTATGGATTGTTTTTGTGATGCGTATGTATCGCAATTTAAACGACTAAAATTTATCCATACTCCACATTTCTTTTTTAATTTCAATTTTGCTACCAGGGTTCTTAAGGACATAGGACTCTACAATACGCTGACTTTCCAATGTATTCTTTTGTGGTTTTAAATAGGATGCCAAATCGGTATACCCCATTAATTGTTCGTGTTTTTCAATAAAACCATAACCTGCATAAAGACCGTTTTTGACCAGTACAATACTTTCTTCTCCCTGATTTCTTCCTTTCCCTTTGATTATATAATCGTTGGTTCGGTTTCTTAGGGAAGCCATAGCCTTTTGTACTTGCCTGTTATATGTTTGTAATTGAGAGGTGTCCGTACAGATACCACAACATTTTTTAAGTCTAAAGTGAGAACAGCTTTGCACGTTTTCCTGTAAATGACAGTATTTGGGGCAAAGCTCAAATTCTTCACATACCTTTTCCATATAGGCTCTACAATCTGTAGGATTATAGAAGACCCGCAATGGGTTTGGGGCTAACTTTAGTTTGTTGTGTGCTAGATGTAGAATTCCGTTTCTGTCTTCATAGCTAAAAATGGCGTATTGCTGTATGTTTCGTTTTTGAGCACTATTGTACTTAGGATAATGTTTTTTTATTTCTGCGGATTCTAACAATAGTGCCACCAATTCATTACCTGTTTCCTCGAAATCCAAAAAACAGGTGTCTTTGCACAACGCCAATTCTTTGTGAGACTTATCATAGAAATGGCTCAGTACCCTCTTTTTGATATTGATAGCCTTACCCACGTAGATAATCTCTCCTTTGTTATCCTTAAAATAATAGATACCAGAGGTAGAAGGTAATTTTTCAAATTCCTCTTTGGGAAGGCCGGGCGGTAAAGTGGTTTCCTGCGAGCGTGCATTTAAAAATTTTTTAAATACGGGATCCGCTCCATTGGTTCGCAATAGCTTATGAAACAAGAGCATGGTGGCATGAGCATCACCACGGGCGCGGTGACGGTCTGTTAACGGTATTCCTATTGCCGAACATAGCTTGCCAAGACTATACGAGTTATATCCTGGTAAAAGTTTTCTAGACAAACGTACAGTGCAAAGTTTTTTTCTGGAAAACTCCAGGCCAATACCTTTTAGCTCATTCTTGATGACGTTATAATCAAAATTGACACTGTGCGCTACGAAAATAGTGTCCCTAGTAATTTCCAGGATTTTTCCTGCCACATCCTGCAAAATCGGAGCGTTCCTAACCATATCGTTATCTATGCCTGTAAGACCCGTTATAAAATAAGGAATCTCACATTCGGGATTTACCAAACTGCTAAATTCATCAATAAGTTTATGACCATCATATTTAAAAATAGAAATTTCGGTAATTCGGTTTCCCTTAATTCCGTTTCCAGTGGTCTCTATGTCTACTATACAGTACAATTTTCTCTTTCTCTTTTTAAAATACGAATACAAGCTCAAGCTTAAGTTCGAACACAAATACAAAATCAAGCCTGCTAAGAATAGGAGGGTTTGAATTCAAATTTAACTACAAAATCCCAAGTTGTAATGTGAGTTGCGTGCCAAAC
>CAYGUY010000008.1:0-12680 GCA_964353165.1 uncultured Maribacter sp. | reverse complement strand
GCGGCGACATTTCCTTTTGGAATATTATACGGAACTACTAAAAATTGTTCAGCGACTCTTCTCGTATCGTCATAATTACTTATTAGGTTAACTATTTCAAGTTTGTTTAAATTTTGAGCTTTCATATCGGCCTCGTTCATGAAAATAATCCTACGTTCGTTATGTACACCGCGATACCGGTCATCTAACCCGTATATAGTAGTGTTGAACTGGTCATGCGAGCGAATGGTCATTAAGAGTAGCTCATTTTCTTTCATTTTATGATTGGCAATCTCACAAGTGCTAAATTGAGCCTTCCCATTGGGGAGTGCGCTAAAATCTAATTCGCGGACGTTGTTAGGCAAGTAAAAACCGGTTCCTTTTGATTTTTCGGTAACAGCTTCAAATCCTTTTATAGTGGCAGCGATTTTATCTCTGATGGCATTGTAATCCGAGCCTAAGGTTCCCCAATCTACCGGATGGTTTCCTTTGAAAAAAGCATGAGCTAAACCGCCAATTATCTCTGGTTCACTTCTTAATTGGTCGGATTTGGGAGCTAATACTCCTTTTGTGCGGTGCACTTTTCCCATGCTGTTCTCAACGGTCAGAAAGCGTTGGTTACCATTTTTAAAGTCCTTTTCGGAGCGGCCAAGTGTAGGTAATATCAACGCTTTTTTTCCCGTAATCAGGTGACTCCGATTTAATTTAGTACTGATTTGTACCGTGAGATTACAACGCTGAAGGGCATCTGCGGTATATTGGGTGTCCGCTACTGCGGAGGCAAAGTTCCCTCCTAGAGCCATGAAAAATTTGGCTTTTCCTTCATGCATTGCTTGTATGGCATGTACCGTATCCAAACCTTCCTTGGTAGGTGGCGTAAAGCCAAATACCGTTTCTAGACTTTGGTTAAGTTCTTTGGATACATGGTGCATAATACCTACGGTACGGTCACCCTGCACGTTACTATGGCCACGAACGGGACAAGTACCGGCACCGGGTTTTCCCAGGCTTCCCTTTAATAGTAGTAAGTTTACACATTCCTTAATATTGGCAACCCCATTTTTATGCTGCGTAAGACCCATAGCCCAACAGATGATAATCTTATTTTTTTTGGCAAGAAGTGCTACGGTTTCATCTATTTGTTTCTTGTCTATTCCGCAGCTTTCCAATAAAGATTCTTCACTGTAGTTGTTCAGGTCCGACAAAAAGGTATCATAGCCATTGGTATACTTGTTGATGAAGTCATGATCAAAAACGTTTTCTGCTTTAGCGTCAAGCATAGCTAATTTTTTCATGATAAGTTTTAGCAGCGCCACATCTTGGTTTATCTTCACCTGTAAGTGAATATCGGTAAGGGACGTTCCAGTAAGCATACCGCTAATAGATTGTGGATCTTTGAATCGTATAAGCCCAGCTTCCGCTAAGGGGTTAATACTTATGATTTTTCCACCGTTCTTTTTACAAGCCTCTAGTGCAGATAACATTCTTGGATGATTGGTGCCAGGATTCTGTCCTATCACCATCAATACTTCAGCTTCGTGCAAGTCTTCTAAGGTAACCGAACCTTTACCAATGCCTAAGGTTTGCGAAAGTCCAACACCGCTACTTTCATGGCACATGTTTGAGCAGTCGGGCATGTTATTTGTGCCAAATGCTCTTACAAAAAGTCCATATAAAAAGGCAGCTTCATTGCTCGATCGTCCTGAAGTGTAAAAAACAGCTTCATCTGGTTGGTTCAAGGACCTGAGTTCATCTGCGATGAGTTCAAAAGCAGCTTCCCATGAAATAGGTTCGTAGTGTTTACTATCTTCTTTTAATAGCATAGGGCTTGTAAGCCTTCCGCTTTTTCCAATTTTAAAATCGGACCAAGTAGAGATTGCTTCCACACTGTATTTTTTGAAAAAATCGGCATCTACTTTTTCGTAGGAGGCCTCCTCGGCCAATGCTTTTGCGCCATTTTCACAATATTCACCTAGTTTGGAAGGTTCTTCTGGGTCTGGCCAAGCACAACCTGGGCAATCAAAGCCTTCTTTCTGGTTCATTTTGGAAAGGGTTTTTAATGCCTCCAAACCTCCCATTTCCTTGAAGCTATGCTCTAGTGCCACCTTAATTCCTGGTAGTCCGGCTGCATAGGTTTTTGGGCCTGTTAGTTTTAAACCTGTGAAGTTTATAGTGCCTGTTAGGGATATATTGCGCTCAAATGTTTTGGCCATACTTGGATTCGTGAATGTCTTTGACCTAAGATATCAATAATGTGATGAAGTTGGAATACTTGGTTGAAATAAATGTTGTTTCCGCTAGTCCTCTCGCGGTACCTACGTTACAGGTTTTTGTAAAATTAGATAAGTGAAAATGTCGAAAATAAAAAGGATTAGAAGGCTTGGGTGGGTAAGGTTTGTCGAAAAGCACTACCGCTATTTAATTTCCAAGGTTAACACTACGTTCAAGGGCTTGGTTGGATTCGGTTGCAAATGAGGGTACTAGATTACCCATTGTTTCTTTTGTATTGTTTAGAAGCATCATTTCTTCCGCTGTAACAAACTCCGACACCAAATCATGCTCTTTGCTACAGGAGCTTAATACACTTATGAAAAGAATGAAAAAAAAGAAAAAATACTTTTTCGGGGCTTTGTACACTTGCATTATAATAGAAAAAACTATATCGTTTATTATTGGGACCTAAAATAGAGTAGAAAAATGGTTTTCAGATGAAACGCCACTTTTTTTCGATGAAATGCACGGTATAGTTTTCAATAACTAATGTTAATAACTTTTTGTTTAGGCTATTGAATTTTAAAAAACCCCTTCTCGTTATCACTTATTAGGGTTCCCCCGAATCTAATAAGGTGACTTTAAAGAAGGGATTAGCCTTTTGCTGTTAATGGTTTCTTCTGTTTAGGGATATAGTATAAAACTAATTTTTGCTTATCCTCAAAACGATACCCATTGCTAGGTATTTTTAAAGTAAAAAATAACTTGAAGCTATATGCTTTAAACCGTTTTTCTAGAACACCGGGAGCAGACACGTTTTTGGACATAGTTGATAGGACAAAAGAATTGGTAACGAATGACAACAATCGGTTCATTCGCTAGTTTGGCACATAATACGGTACTTGCTTTAACACATCGGGTTTTACAGCTTCTATGCGAGATGTAACATCGTTCTTGTTAAAAGTGTTTGTTTGTTAGCTAATGAAGTGTTAAATTCAAAAGCCTATTAGGTTAGCAAAACCTTGTTTACCCCTAGCCGTTTCTTTGGTACTGCTAATGAACTTTTTTGTAAAAACTGAACCCATCTTTCTAATGGATTATATGTAGGAGGTTTTAGATGATTGGTTTTTGGTAGCCTTGTGAAGTTTTTTAAATTGGGGATTCATAGGAGTCGCAAATATCAAGAGAAGGATACAAGGGAACGGAATTCTTGATAGGTAGTTTATGATAGTTCATGGACAAGGTTTAAATAGGTCTGGCCTTTTGAGAACTTGCTTTTTATATTTTGGGATTCTTAGAGTCTAATGGATTATAAAATGTTCGCCAATATCTTTAACTATGTGAAAACCCCTTATGTAACTCATATTTTTAAAAACGAAAACACCGGATTTGTTTTAATCGCTTTTTTAGCGTGTCCCTTTTTAAATAAATATCATCTTATAATAGTTGTAGGGTATTAAAAATATGGGATAATGTCATTTATTATAGTTACCTTAAGTAACATTATCTTAATCCAATATTCTAGTAATTTTATAAATTTAAGGGATTAAAGTGTTTGACTAATGAACCAACTAACCGCAAGCAAACGCATTATAGCATGTATCATGTTTAGTGATATTGTAGGCTATACTTCATTAATGGGAGAAGATGAAGATCTTGCCTTGGAAGTACTTAGAAAAAATAGAAATATCCAAGGTGCAATTATTAAAAGCTATGGTGGTACCTGGATCAAGGAATTAGGAGATGGTGTGCTGGCCATGTTCAGTAGTGCTACCCATGCCGTTAGTGCGGCCAGTGAAATACACTTAGCTACCGCAGAGGACCCTAATTTGAATATTAGAATTGGATTACACTTAAGTGAAGTCATTTATGAAAATGGGGATATTTTTGGTGATGGTGTAAACATTGCAGCAAGAATAGAACCTACCGCCCCAGCAGGGCGTACTCACATATCAGATTCTGTTAGTGTAAATCTTTCCAATAAAAAAGGCCTGGAGCTACAACCAAAAGGTGAAATTAAGCTTAAGAACGTAAAAGAAGCCGTTAAAATCTTTGAGGTAATTGTTGCTGATGATTTCAAAAGTGTCATGACCGATAAGTTTTGGAACAAAGAAAATAATTTAGGTAGCACACAGGCCAATAGTATTGCTGTAATGTCCTTTAGAAATATGAGTAGTGACCCCGAGGAGGAATATTTTGGGGATGGAATAGCAGATGAAATTTTAATAACACTATCAAATATTAACGATCTTAAAGTGGTAGGAAGGCGTTCTGCCTTTCAATTTAAGAACAGCAAACTTTCTCCAAAGGAAATCGGTCAAGCATTATTGGTAAGTTATTTGTTGGAAGGAAGCATCCGCAGAAGAGGTAATAAAGTTAGGATAAATGCCCAATTGATAAGCACTGTTGACGAACGTCATATATGGGGAGAAAGATATGATCTTGAGGTAACCGATATTTATGATGTCCAGGATGACATTGCCGCTAAAATATCCAAAAAACTAAAAGTAACTTTTTCCAATCACGAAAAGAAAGAGGCACCCGTAAACATGGAAGCCTATGAGCAATTGCTTAAAGGGAGATTTTATGTGGATAAGTACATTATGTATTTTGAGAAGGCACTTGCCTGTTTTACACGAGCTATTGATATTGACCCTAATTACGCCGAAGCCTACGCCGAACTGGCCAACTTACATTTCCTCTTTACGATGAACCTATTGGAGCCACCTAGGGAAGGCTTTAGACGTGCAAAATTTTATGCAGATAAGGCTTTATCCTTAAACGACGAGTTAAGTGGCGCCCATTTTCTTCTAGGACAGTTATATTTTTGGCAAGATTGGAATTTTAAAAAGGCCAAAGAACAATATGAAAAAGCAGATATGGCCACCGTACCCTTTTATAATACGGGAATAAAAATAGATCCATGGTTCTATGCCTTTGGTTATGGTAATTTTGATAAGGCTGCCCAAGCAATGCTAAAGATGATAGAAAAAGATCCCTTATCATTTTTTAATCAATACCTGTTGGCTTGTTTTTATACTTGGGGACAAAAACCAGAAAAGGCAAGGGAGGTAATCAACAATATGTTGTTGGCGGTTCCCGGTTACTCAGAGGGATATAGATTGCTGGCTTATAACAGTATTTTGGAAGGCGATAGCGAACGCGCTATAAAAGAAGCAAGGGAGGCCGTAACATTGGCCTATGGTTTGGGATGGAGCCAGATTACCTTGAGCATTGCCCTGGCTCAAAATGGGGAACGGGAAGAAGCCCACGAATTAATGAAAGCTTTGGAAAACTCGTCCGATACGCAATGTATATCTCCTTTGGGAATTGCTATCATACATATTGCATTAGGTGAATTTGACCTTGCTTTTGAGCATTTAGAAAAAGCAATGGCCTACAGGGATATTTGGATGCTTTCTTTAAAATTTGCCCCAGAATTTGACCCAATCAAAGATGACCCCCGATTTGGTACCTTAGTAGCGCGCATAGATTACCCTAACTAATAGCCAGTAATGGCGCCTTTATACCGATTATGACCAAACTTGATTTCAAAAAAAAATTGGGGCATGAATATATTGCCGACGATGAAGACCGCATCATTGAAGAAATGGTGACCGAACTGCAAGCACAAATGGATAGCATGTATGCCGATAAAAAAATGCTTCGACAGATCCATACCAAGATGCACGGCTGTGTTAAAGCTGAATTTATAGTGGACCCAAATTTAGACCCGACCTTAAAAGTAGGCGTCTTCAAGATGCCTAAAACCTATAACGCATGGGTTAGATTTTCAAATGCGAATACCACGCCCAAAGCAGATAAAAAGAAAGATATTCGTGGTATTGCCATTAAACTTATGGGCGTACCTGGCGATAAAATCCTTAATAGGGAAATAGTGCATGAGACCCAAGATTTTTTATTGATGAGCAGTGAGACTTTTTTCTCAAAGAATATTTCCGAATTCAGTAAGATTTTAAAAGCATCTACCTCAAAAAATAAGCTTAAACTGGTTAGCTATTTTTTGAACCCCTTGCATTGGGGGCTTCTTAAGCGATTGGTCAAATCACAAATAAAATGTGATAACCCATTGAATATATGCTATTGGAGTACTCAACCGTATCAGTTTGGCAGTTCTAATAAGGCTGTAAAATATTTTTTAAAACCCGTACCGGAAAATAGAATAGTGAATGAAAACCTGACAGATGTGCACTATTTGCGAATCAATATGTCGCAGACACTATATAATAACGATATTGAATTTGACTTTTATATACAGTTTCAGACAGATGCTGAGTCCATGCCCATTGAGGACCCAACGATAGAATGGACGTCTCAATTCATAAAAGTGGCAACAGTTAAAATTAGCGCCCAAGAATTTGATACCGCCGAGCAAACTGAATTTGGTGAAAACCTGTCCTTTAATTCATGGCATACGCTTCCCGAGCATCGCCCTTTAGGAAGTTTTAATAGGGCAAGAAAGCGAGTTTATGAGGCCATGTCCAACTACCGTCATGCTAAGAATGGCATAGTCGTTCAGGAACCTGGGGATAGTAAAGATTTTCTATTGCATAGGTATACACCAGGCCTTATTACGATAGAAGAGGAAATTCCAAAAAAGGGTGTATTAAAAAAGGTTGCTAGAGTGTTGGTGGAATGCGACAAAGCCACGGCCTTCAACTTTATTTCAAGTATTGAACATTTGCCCAATTGGTTAAAAAAGTCCGGACCAATTCCTGCGTCCCTAGGGGCAACGAAGATGCAGGATTCCTATGATAAGGTAGGCGATAAGCGAAACGTATTGTTCGAGGGTGAAGATTCGGTGGTGGAGGAATTAATGACTTTTAATCCTTATGCAAATTATTCCTATAGCGTAACGGCATTTAGCAATTTCTTGCGGTATTTTAGCGCAAAAGCCTACGGTCAGGTTTGGTTCGATACCGTAGACGGCCAAACCCGGATATCTTGGGAATATTCTTTTTCCTATAAAAACCTTTTGGCTAAAGGTTTCCTTTCTTTATTTCTTACCCTTTTGTACAAAAAATTTATGGTCAAGGCCTTAAAAAATGCCAAGGATTATATTGAGAATGGCGACTAGAGTAGAACCAAATAATTTTTATAAGGTACAAAGGTATCTAATGGTAGTGATAGAAGGAAAAAAGAAGTAGGCACCACCGCGTATGGTAATAAAGCGTTGAATATCTTTAATCGTTTTATTTACGGGTTCTCCCTGAATGGTAAAATTCTGTACCTGTCCCGGTACGGGCTTTTCCCGAACCCCAATAATAGGATCTGGATCGTTATATAATTGTTTTATCTTAGGGTAATTGGACCATGTATACTGTAAAAACTCAAACTGCCTACTTATATCCGCTCCAAAACAAGTAAAATAGAGACCTACTTCCCCTTTTGGTTTTCGATGTAAGGGTGATCCCAGTATAGGGTCCCCATATAATCGTGCTCTTCTGATAAGCCGATGACGATTGCTTAGTATTTTAGATTCTTTAGGACTGTCCCTTTCAAAGCTGTCTCTAGGGTTCATTCTCCTTATATGTGAGCCAAAAGGGCATTTGGCTCCGTTGCCATCCTCCTTTGCATATAGAAAATCATTGTCATCGCTGGCACCGCCCGGATCTTTATCTGGGAACTTGGTCAACGGAGCGCCACTAGGCCATCTGCCTATCATTTTAGCAGCTAACTTTAGACTCTTTTCCTCGTTGATAGTGCCATCTTTCTCAGCGGTCTGGGCATTCATAAAATCCCAAAAAGCTTCAACATCCTGTTGCATTTGTCTTATAATTAAATAGGTGCCGTTTTTACCTAAATCCTTCTTTCCAGGTACGGCAGCATCCGCTGGTAAAAGATTCATATCACCTTGATCCTTTACAACTTTTGGAGAATCTGGGTATACACCGTAATTATTTTTATACCCTAATACAAATTCACCCGGCTCTACACAATTGTAGTCGGGTCCCGTTCTGCCGCTTCCTTTAATAATGGGCTGACCAATACCGTCACGGAATCCAAAATGTTCTTTATTGTCCTTTAGTGTTGATCCATCTAGGTTTTTATATTCGGACAAGCCTTTTACCATGAATTGGGTCTTTAGTTTCCCATAATAATCCATACACGTCTGTTCGTCCTTACCGAATACCATAAGGATAATATGTATTGGTTCACTTTTAACGCCCCACAGCCAATTTTCTGGAGCACTACTATCTAAATCTCCCAGTAATCTGCTTCTATGTGGTGTTGTCATTCCTTCCTTAAAAGGTGGTGAAAAGGACTCGATGTTTTCTTGGGCCATACCTAGTGCTTGAAGTCCGTTCGGGCCAAAACCAATGTTTAGACAAGTATCCGGAAGATGATGCTTCGCAACTTTTACGGCATTCGTAAGTGTGCCAGAAATAGATTTGAGCCATTGTTTTGCCAGAGCCGCATCGGTTACCTGCAACAATGCAAATCTTGAAAACCTCATATTTCCATACCCTCGAATAAGATATCCCTGAACGTCTTCTAAATCTATAGTATACATGCTCGCTTTTATATTAATTCGAAAAATTTTTTAGCCTTTCGGTTGGATAGATTTTTGGATAACATAACCCGCAATCGAGAGTTGTTATTGACATTTTTAATGGATAGTTCTGGATAAGCGGAGTACCAAATTTGTGTAGATAGTTCGGAATCCCGACTCCATGCCAAAAAGTGTTCCTCTTCGTAGGCACCTCCCGGGAACAGGAAATGCGAATTTTTAATAAAACTAAACTTGGCCAAAATACCTGTAAAGCCCATAAAACGTGATTTTGGAAAAACGGCCGTATTTGAAAATATTCCGGTAAGACCCCATCCGCTCTGATCTATGAAATCTCCTAAGTATTGTTGCCAGCTGCCATCAAAATTACTAAAGAACAACACCCTTTTATTGTTGTCGAACAATACCCAACGTGCAAAGTGAATGGTAGGTATGCCCATGAGTTCCCCCTTTACCATAAAATTGGGTATCAAGGTTCTTGCGAACAACATCATTGCCTTAAAGGTAATTAACCGTACTTTACCCGGTTTCATTTCTACTAACTGCGAAAACTGATTTTGATAGTATATGGGAAGGTTGAGTTTTGAGTCGCCAGCCCTGGCTTCCTCTTTTATTTCTAACGCATTACCGGTTTGTTTTTTTCTGGTTCCTAAATCCTCATATTCTTCAAGGATTTTTACTTTCTCAGGGTCTAAATCACTGCGAGCCTTATCATAGTATTCGTCCTTGCTTTCAAAACCGTATTGTACGATAAGTACCCAAACGATTATTACAGGTAGTAATAGCAATAGCACTAGTGCTAGCAAGATCATGCCAAACCAGTTAATGGTAGGCATTTTATACTTTTCTTCTTTTACCCATTTAAAAGTATCAAGGCTAAGAGCTTCTTCCTTAATACTCTTATATATTTCCAAGGGAGATTTACTGCCCCAATCTTTACTGTCCAGTACGTTCTTTAAATGGTTCCTTAAGGTGTTTTCCTTTTTTATTTGAGATACCGTTCTTCCTGGAGAACCTTTGTAAAAAGCAGATGCTTGGATCTTGTGTTTATTAAAAAAATGGGCCCTGCTATCTGGGTTTCTTTTTTCAACCGACGGATAGCCTTTACAATGACTGTATATGTTGTCAATTGCGTTAGTTTTTAAATCAGCACTCAAATCCTTTATATGATTGCCTACGCTTCCATCAAAATTAGAGGAGAAGACCAATTTTGGCTCATGTGCTTTACCCTTAAAAAATAAAGAATTAGGATAGGTGTGTTTGTCATCTATAATGAGCCATCTTAAATAGTGAATATTTTCTGTATTTTCAAAAAACTCATGCTTCCCTGCTTCCAGTTCGTACTTTATGTCTGACAGTTGTTTATAAAGTCCATCCAATTTTTCGACTTCAACAGGGCAAATAAGGGTTAAAGGATTTTGTTGTGACATGTCTAACTAGTTTAGAGTAGGGCTTTTTGACTCGGTTTCTTTTTTAAAGGTAAAATAGCGTATCGCGCTCGAAAGTCCGGAATTAACAAGAAGATTTTTCTGATTGTTGTCAAGATTAAAATCTGTTGGAGAAAATCCTAGATCGTTAATAAAAATAGTGCGCCTTACCAAATGGTTATCTTCCATAAAATCGATGCCCTGTGCATTCAATAGGGTAGCGAAACTAAATTTTAGGTAAGAAAAAAAGCGAAAACTGGATAGCTTTTTGTTGGGGCGTAACAAACGTTCTTTGGATATATTACCTTTTTCCTTAGCTCTATTATTGCTCTCAAACAGCAATTTGGATTCCAGATATAGTCCCATAGACTCGTTTCTTGAATCCTTGGTCGTACCAAATCTAGCGTCATTATCAAAAAAGGAAAGCGGATAATTGTATACTAGGCCGCCATCAACAAAGTAATAATCTTTATGGTTTCCGCTCGTAAACTGCCATGCTTTAAAGAACAATGGAATGGACATCGAAGCCCTAATAGCCTCTGCAACAATACAGTCAGGAGTTCTGGAAAATGAAAATTCTTGAATGGTATGAAGATCAATATTTGCAGCGAACACATAAAGTTCCTTACAATCATTTTCGGCTAAATCCCTAAAAGTGGCATTTTTTGGGAGTTTTCCGGATGCATCGAGTATAGAGTGCGCAAATTCTAGGATATAATCCCCAGAATAAAGTCCATAACTACTAAACAAGCGAAAGGGATTAAAGCCCCATTTAAATTGCTTAAAATGCATTTCATGCATTTTTTTTTCTATATCCTCTGGGGTAAACCCTATAGCAATCATTGCTGCTACCATAGCGCCTGCGGAAGTTCCCGAAACTCTTTTTAGCCCCTCATAAATCCGCCTATTTTCCAGTTCTTTTAATGCTCCAACATATGCGATACCGAGAACACCACCACCTTTAAGTGCTAAGTTTTTTATCATGGTTGATTAATTGTACAACAAGATAAACTAATTATCTCAAATCCAACAGATTATATGTGTTTTCTAAAGACCAGACATGTATGGAGTGAACCTTTTAAGGTATTCTTATAATGGTATAGGTGGTAACTAATTAGAAAAGGGGCTTTAATTTAGGTTTTAAAGATACTACCGTGTTAACGATGAGATTTGGAAATGGGTTTAGCGCTACCTTTATATTGAGCAGGTTCCACTTTTAAAACTACCAATATGGTGGTTTTAAAAGTGGAACAGGAGGGATTCGAACTTTTATACAAACAAGCAACTTCAGTTCTTTCTACATGTTTAGTTTCCGATTCATTTTCGACCCAAGCCTGACCAGAAACGGCCAAACCAAAGCTTATCTTGTGTAGATTGAATTTCCACTAAAAACATTTCCCTAAAATCAAAACCTCAAGCAAGTCGAACTTGATGAGGTTTTTAGTTGATTTTTACATACGACAAAATGCTTTTTTCATCGCTATTTAACATCAAACAAGTATCTAAGGAAGTATCAACCACAATTTTTTTATATTTGATAAAAAAGCAGATTGTTTGAATTTGTTAATTAGTACAATAATTAAAAAAAATATGAGACAGAAAATGGTTGGCATTTTGGCAGTAAGTTTATTGCTAGGTGCTTGTAGTAGTGATGATGGAAAAGTAGTAGTTGATGAGGTAAATAAAGCCCCGGTGATTCAGCCACAAACTTTTGATATCATTGAAAATTCGGCGCAGGGTGTCTCTCTTGGTACCATTATAGCGAGTGACCCAGAGAATGAAGCACTCTTCTTTAGTATAAACACTGAATCATCAAGTGCGTTTCGCGTAAACCGCACTACTGGTGAATTAACGGTGGGTATTCCCTATGAACTAGACTTTGAAGCAAGGAAGAGTATAGTTTTAGACGTATTTGTAAATGACGGTTCGTTGAAGGCAAATGCAAATATAACTATCAATCTTTTGGACGAAGAAGACGGGCTATTGTCAAATGAACAACAAAGAACAATTACAGATTTTACGACAGTTGTCGTGCGTGACACTCCTGGATTTGCAGGTGCTGTCAATAAGTGGCAGGGCACTATAAAAGTCTTTCTTGATGGGAATATAGCCGATGAATTTAGGGCACTCGTAAGGGCGCGAAATACAACACTTAATTCTTTGATGACAGATGGCACAAAAATTGAATTGGTAGCTACTCGTGCAGAGTCAGACGTACATATCTTTATGGGGCCGGCTGATCAAATTGAAAATCTTTGGCCGAATCTTTATGAAGTTGTCTCCGGTGGTGGTATCAAGGGAGTTGCTATTCTGGATGAAATTGACGAGAATTATGTTACCCAAAAAGCTCGAATATGGTTATCTGAAGGTGACGAGAGCTTATATTTTCACGAGTTTGGTCATGTGCTTGGTTTTGGGCATATTGACCGTTGTGACCCTGAGGATGAGGACAATAATAGTTTGATGTGCCCCGTTGCAATTATCGGCCTGAATCTTTCACCTTTCGATCAAGACTTAATTCGCTTTACCTA
>CAYGUY010000007.1:75172-76983 GCA_964353165.1 uncultured Maribacter sp. | reverse complement strand
GGTTATGCGGTAACCTCGGTAGGTTCCGAACAACTACAGGACAGAGCCGAGGGTGATGTTGCCAGGGTACTTTCCGGTAAAGCAGCGGGGGTGAACATTACAGCTGCCGGTGGTGCTGCAGGTTCGGCAACCAATGTGGTTATTAGGGGGTTGAACTCCTTTAGTGGTAACAACCAGGCATTGTTTATCGTAGATGGTGTACCGTTTAGTAACGACACGAACAACCAGGGAACAGGGAATGCTAGCTTCATTAGTGGAAACACAGGAGGCTCACGTTTCTTGGATTTAGACCCGAACAACATTGCGAACATAGAAGTCCTTAAAGGTCTTTCTGCAGCTACGCTGTATGGTACGCAGGGTAGAAATGGGGTTATTTTGATTACGACCAAGGCGGGTTCTACTTCCACCGGTCCTAAGAAAACCGAAATAACGGTTTCCCAGTCCTATTTTGCAAACGAAATTGCTTCCACGCCAGATTTTCAAGACGAATACGGTAATGGTTTTGACCAAGCCTTTGGATGGTTTTTCAGTAACTGGGGACCAAGTTTTCAAGAAGGTGGTACTGCTGGTTGGGGAGCGCAGAGCGCTATAGATGCTAATGGTACGTTGGCTCACCCATATTCCACTGCTTCACCTGCTACCGGTATTCCACAAGCGTTTCCAGAATTTGCTGGCGCACGCTACGACTGGAAACCATACGATTCTTTTGGTGAATTCTTTAGACCAGGTAATACGCTTAACACGAATATCAATATTTCCGGATCATCGCAGGACGGTAACACCTCTTTCAATGCCAACGTTGGTTATTTAAACGATGTAGGTTTTACACCTGGTAATTCATTTGATAGACTTAACATTTCATTAGGTGGTGTTGCCAAGCTGAGCAACAAATTCACGATCCGTGGTACTATGAACTACGCAAGATCAAACGTTTTCACCCCTCCTGTTGCCGCAAGTAGAGGTAATGGTACAGATGGTCTTTCTGTCTATGGTAATGTATTCTTTACTCCGCGGAGTGTTGACCTTATGGGATTACCGTTCGAAAATCCAGTTGATGGAAGTAGTGTTTACTATCGTCAAAACAATAGTATCATAAATCCTAGATGGACTGCTAAGAACGTAGTGTACAACCAGGATACAAATAGGTTCAATTGGAATTTATCTGCCGATTATGAAATCAACGACAATCTTAACATCAATTGGAGAACTGGTCTAGATTTTTATAACGAAAGAAACATCAATAGTTCCAACAAAGGTGGTGTTGAGTTCAACAGCGCTATATTTGGATTCCTAGATACCTATGATAACAATAATCGTATTTGGGATCATTTTGTATCTCTTAACGGTAATTATGATATTTCTGAAAAATTAGGGGTTTCCTTTACCGCTGGTGCTACAACACGTTCCGACTTTTTCGACAGAAGCGGTGTAGGTAGTACAGGACAAATAGTTTTTGGTGTAAAAAGACACTTCAACTTTGAAAATCAGACGCCAATACAATTTTCGCGAAAAAGAAACATCGCGGGTATATTAGGTTCGGCGATTTTCGATTACGATGATTATTTGTTCCTAAACCTTAGCGCCCGTAGAGACTGGGTATCCAATTTCCAACGCGCCAACAACAATATTACGTATCCTGGAGCTAGTATATCTTTCTTGCCTACCAATGCCTTTAGAGGAATCAAATCAGAAAATGGGTTAAATTTCTTAAAGGTAAGAGCAAGTTATGGTACTTCTGCAAACTTTGATACCAATTCTGCTTACCCAACGGTTGGTTTTACGGAGCAAAACACCCAGATATTCAACGATCC